>NZ_JBDGBK010000084.1:0-15430 GCF_040910045.1 Enterococcus sp. RTP21361st1_A6_RTP21361_211029
CCACACAACCAATCGCAATTTGTCCATTCAGAATCGTCTCCTGATAATTGAACAATTCTTGTTCTGTTTTCTGATTCAATTCAAGAATTTCTTCTGCGCGCTTTTTTAAAAACAGACCTGCTTCTGTTAAATAAAGTTTCTTATTTTGGCGCACAAACAATTCTGTGTGCAAACGCTCTTCAAACTCTCGAATTTGTCTGCTTAAAGTGGGTTGCGTAATGTTCAGCTTTTTAGCTGCTTGGGTAATATTTTGTTCCTCGGCTATTGCTAGAAAATACTTTAATACACGAGTTTCCATCGAAAACTCCTTTCTTCTATGACACAACATTTTTCCTACTGTTATCTCAGATTTTCGGGAAAAGAACGCATCCTTATTTATCTGTAACAACGAATACTAGCTTTATTCTACCACCTAACTAGAAATTCTTGACCGCTATTCGTTTGGTTCATCCAAACAAAAAGGCCCTTCATTCACTGAAGAGAACGAAGGAACCGATAGAATTGAATTTCAGTTGTTTCTAAAGGACGTTTTTATTACAAGCGAATCGGTGTAGCAGTCTTTTGCAGAACATTGTTTAGCGCTTCAATATTTGTACGTCCTTGGGTCTGCAGCCACTCTTTCGCCGCACCTTCTCCCTGAGTCACAAAAGGCTCTACACCGTTTGCCCAGGTTGCTCGTCCACAAAGTACGCCATTGAATTTTGAGCCGGATGTTTTGGCAAATTGCAGTGTTTCTTGGAACAATTCAGCTGAAACCCCTGCACTCAAGAAAATATAGGGCAGATCCGTTGCTTCCGCTTGCTCTTTGAAATAAACCGCCGCTTCTTCTTTAGTATAAGCAGCTTCCTCCGCATAGCCCTCTACATAGTTCATATTCACAGGGACTTCCACTTTCAAGACATCAACGCCATAGTATGCTTGCGAAAATTCTCGCATCATATCATTTACTTTATGAGGTTTTTTCAAAGCATATTCTTTCGAAGTGGTATCTGGGATAGCAGCATCATAAGAAACCAGTTCTAAGAAAAATGGTAGATTTTCAGCAAGGCATTCCGAACCAATCCGTTCGATAAATGCCTTCTTTTGATCATTGATCTCGTCAGGTTCGTCCACATCATAATAGAGCAAAAACTTACAAGCATCCGCGCCATTTTCTTTTAGCCGTTTCACAGACCAGTTGGACAAAAGATCAGGCAAACGACCCGGAGTTGAAGCATCATAACCGGTTTTCTCGTAGGCTAACAATAATCCAGCTTGTTCATCCCGAACTTGGGCTGCTGGCAATCCATACTCTGGATCTAGTAAAATTGCTGAGGCATAGGGCGTCAACTCGGCTGACACGATTTTTTTGAAGGCACTGATTTGCTCTGTCGTGACTGAATGGTCTTGGAATCTGCCAATCATTTTTTTCAAAGCCCCTCGTTGATCAATGGCTAAAGCACTAATAATGCCATTTTCATTACATAGCTGTTGGATATATGCTTGCTTATTTGATAATGTCATGCTTTCACTACTTCCTTTTTTAGTTTTCTGCCAGTTTTCCATTTAAAATTTCGGCAATTTCATCAGGAGACTGTGCTTGCTTCAAACAATTTGTCACCTCTTTATGCATCAAAAGCCGTGCCACTTGAGACAATAGTTTCAAATGTGTCGTTCCCGCTTCTGAATCAGGTATAAAAAGAGCAATAATAAAATCAGTTCCTTCCCCATCCAAACTTTTCCAATCGATTTTGCTATTTAATTGGACGATGATGACATTGGCTTCTTCGATACTGTGATCTTTCGCATGAGGGATAGCAAATCCATCCATCATCCCCGTTGTACTCTCCTCTTCTCTTGTTAGCAATTTTCTATAAACAGCAGCTTGATCACTGCTGATGCCTAGAATAACTGCTTGTGCTGCAAGGAAGGTCATTATTTCGTCTTGTGTCACAAAATCTCGCTTCATAAAAATGTGGTCTGTTTTGATCAACGTCATTTGTCTTCCTCTTTTCTATTCTTTCGCTGTTTCTTTCCATTCATCAGCTGAAACTTCTGCTTCACGTTTTTGTACACTGCGTTTTTGGATGAACCCTAAAATCACTCCACCTATGATCGAGCCAAGTAAAATCGAACCTACCCAAGCAATTTTCCCCGTGACAACCGGCAATACTAAGAAGCCGCCATGAGGAGCAGGAACTTGGACTCCAAACATATAGGTCAAAACCGCTGCGATCGATGAACCCAACATCATCGTAGGCAGAACACGCAGAGGATCTTTGGCTGCAAATGGAATCGCCCCTTCAGTAATATGCGTTGATCCTAAAATAAAGTTGACTAGCCCTGCATTGCGGTCGTTCGTATCAAAATATTTCCCAAAAAATAAGACAGCAAATCCCGTAATCAATGGTGGCGCGATACATGCCGCAGAAACACCTGCCATAAAGGTATGGTTTCCTTGAGCTAACAATGCCGTTCCCGTAACGTAAGCGGCTTTATTGACGGGACCGCCCATATCAAATGCGGACATACAGCCAACAATGATGCCTAAAATCAATGGATTCGAATTCTGGAATCCTGCCAAGAAATCCATCATACCTTGATTGATCGCCTCCATCGGGCTTGCTAACAAAGACATCACCACACCAATGACTAAAACACCAATCACTGGATATAAGAAAATAGCCTTCAATCCATCTAATTGTTTCGGTAATCCTTTCATGACTTTTTGCAAGAACAGAATAAAGTACCCAGCTAAGAATCCAGCAAAGATCCCGCCTAGAAAACCAGCGCCACCAGCATTGGCCAACAGGCCGCCGACAAATCCCACCACCAAACCAGGTCGTTTAGCAATCCCTTCAGCAATGTAAGCCGCTAAAATAGGGACCATCATTCCCATTGCTGTATCCCCAATTCCTTTTAACATCGCTGATGTCGGATTATAGGTGGGATCATTAGGATCAAAAGAGTAGACACCCCAGATTGCGAATGAGACGGCGATGATCACGCCCCCTGCTACGACAAATGGCAGCATATGAGAAACACCATTCATCAGATTTTTATAAATACTATGTCCGATTCCGGCAGCCATTCCCCCATCTGCTTGCTCCAATGCATCGACCGTCTTGTTTTCTGCAATCAGCGACCCTCTCAATGCTTCTTCAATTAGCTGATCGGCATCTTTGATTCCTTTGCTGACCGGAACATTGATCACGCGTTTTCCCGCAAAACGTTCCGCTTGGACATCTTTATCTGCAGCAATAATGACCGCATCTGCATTTTTTATCTCTTCTGGCGTTAACTGGTTTTCTATCCCCACTTGTCCATGAGTCTCTACTTTAATAGCTATTCCTTTGCGTTTGGCGGCTTGTTCCAACGCTTCTTGTGCCATATAGGTATGGGCGATCCCAGTGGGACAGCCCGTTGCAGCAACAATCTTGTAAGTGGTCATTTTTTATTCGCTCCTTCTTTTGATTTCAATTTGTTCTTCCAACTCTGCAACATCCGAAAAATCAGTTAGTCCCTTACGAAAAGCGGTTGAACTTCCAGCAGCTAATCCTTTCTTCAAATTGACATCCAGCGGCTCACCTGTTAAATACCCTGCAAGAAATGTTCCTAACAACGTGTCTCCAGCACATGCTGTATTCACTACTTTGCCTTTAGGAGAGTTTCCAGAGTAGACCGTATCTTTTGTCAAGAGAAGGCCGCCTTCTCCTCCTAAAGAGAGCAGCACATGTTGCGCACCACTAGCCACCAATCGTTTGGCGTAGTCGATATAGCCTTTGCGATCATTGATTTCGGTCTGATACCATGCTTGCAGCTCTTCTTCATTGGGCTTTAACAAGAAAGGCTGATAAGGCAGACATTCCAACACCTCTGAATAACTTGAATCAATAATCAGATTCACTTGCTTTTCAAAGCAAATACGACTGATTGCTATAAGAATTTTGGGCGAGACACCTTGTGGCATACTCCCAGATATACAGAGATAGTCACCAGCTTGCAGATGTCTAATTTGTTCTAGCAAAAGATTGATCTGCTTTTTTGAAATTTCAGGTCCCTTATTCACAAGTTTGTACTCCTTATTATCGCGATTTACATGCGTAAAAACGTTGATTCGCGTAAATCCCGGAACGGGAATAAAATCGGTCTGAATCGCTTGTTGATGCAAGTAGTCCTCAATATAATTACCAGTAAAACCAGCTTTGAACCCTAATGCTGTACTATCGATACCAAGTTTTTTCATGATCAATGAGACATTGACCCCTTTTCCATTGGCTTGGATATCATCATCCTTTGTGCGATTCACTTGAAATGGTTTCATCTCATCTGTTTCGATAAAAAGATCGATCGCTAGATTTAACGTACATGTATAAACAGCCATTTGCGCCCCTCCTTTCCTACAAACCTATTATGGATCACTACTTGATGTAAATGTTTTCATAAATAAACAAAACCGCTGAAAACTTTTACAAGAAATACTTCATGACCTTGAAGTAGGTGAATCTTTCGATTTACAATAAAGACTAGCTGAAGGGAGGCAGAACATGGATACAAAATTAAGTGAGTCAGAGCAATACCTGTGGGATTTTATCCAAAGTCATATCCTTGAGATTCCGTCTTGCTCCATTATAAAATTAAGTGAATATGCAAACGTTTCAACGGCGACTGTTGTTCGTACCATGAAGAAAAAAGGATACGAGGGGTTTACTGCTTTCAAGCATTCACTAAAAGAAAAAGATAATACCAATATCAATTTTGCAGCGCTTGATAAGGTGGACGAAGGGATAAAGACGGCGATTCTAAAGAATGAACAAGAAGTGATCCGCACGATCAATATGGTGGAAAGCGGCAATATCGAAGACGCGATCCAACGAATCAAAGCTGCTAGACGAATCATGATTTTTGCTCGTGGATTTTCTGAACTGATTGCTCAAGAAATGATGGTCAAATTTCAGCTTACTGGCAAATACTGTGAGATGCATACCGATCCCAACATCATTAAGAACATCAGTAAGAAACTATCAAAGGAAGATATCGTGATCTTCGTTTCTTTAAATGGTGAAACCAAAGAATTGATCACCGCAGCTGAAAACTGTTATGAAGCGGAGATCGGTACCATTCTGCTGACAGCCAATCGGCACTCTAGCTTAATGGCGCATATCGAAATTCCTTTTGTTGGCTTCAAATCAGAAGGCTCCTTCTTTCCAGACTATGAAGTTCGTTCAAGACTGCCCCTCTCGATCCTTGCTAGAATCTTGCTCGACGCATATGCGCTGCGGACTGCAGAATCAAAGAGGCACTGATATCTTGAGAAAATCATAACCGGTAAGGAAACTGTAGTTGATTTGAGATTTTTCAAAATGAAATGATTCACGCTGAACGCATTGTTTTTGCAGTTATTCATATAGAATTCGATACTCGTCAAACGATGGGGTTCTTTGATTTTTATCCAGTTAAATTTGCTTATATTTTTTTGTCAAAAAATGATCATCCGAAAAAAAATCTTTCGATTTGATAAAGCGGTTCGTAACCGTCTATCTGATCGAAAGATTTTTTTGAACTGTTTGCGTATAGAAATGCTTCCTTTATTTCGCCTCCTGATTATCGTCGGTACGAAACGTCAGGCATTAGGAGTCAGCAACTTTACTGGATAACTTAACTCGAATAACTAAAACCTAAAACTTAGTAGAATGTTTCATCGTATGCATGCATTTGACCCAACAACTACGACTATCACCAGCCCGCTCTTGCTTAATCCAAATCAATTGGTTGAATAAAATCAACCTGCCATTTCCCCTCTTTCTCAGAATAGTTAAAATACCATAGTTGAGAAAAAGATTGTTTTCGATGTTTCTTTCCTGAGAGGATCTGCTTACTCACCCGGTCTTCCACATAATCGCAACAACTGAAATCAATTCGAATGGAGAAGCTGTCTGCACGAAGTTGTCGATAATTCTCCACTTGATGTAGGATGACTTTCTTTGTATGATTTTTTATACCATCCTC
The DNA here is from genome assembly GCF_040910045.1 of Enterococcus sp. RTP21361st1_A6_RTP21361_211029. Lineage (NCBI taxonomy): Bacteria > Bacillati > Bacillota > Bacilli > Lactobacillales > Enterococcaceae > Enterococcus > Enterococcus sp. RTP21361st1_A6_RTP21361_211029. The sequence goes on from NZ_JBDGBK010000084.1 coordinate 5,989, forward strand.
TTTATTCTGTTGCAATACTTGACTGTGTTCCAACAATAGTTTTTCAGTATAGTGTCTGCTGGATTTTTCAAGTGCTTCTTGATCCCAAGCGGTTTGGATCGCAAAAAAAGTCTGTTGGATTTCGTCAAGCAGTTTTTTCTTTTCCTTTTTATTACCAGGAATTTGAGCGAATAAATCATTCCTTCTGGTTCGTTGGTCTTTTTTTCGTTTAACTAAAGAGAGAATCGCGGCTCCGCCTACTGACGCCCCAACCAAAACATAATTTTCTATAACTGATGATGAACCATAGGGGCTATAATATCCATACCCTCGTCTTCCCCAAGAAGCTCTGGAATAATGATCCGAATAGTCATCAACTGTTGTGACACCGCCAAAGCCGCCACCGGATCCGCCACGACTGGTCGAACCACCGCCGTGTCCCCCAGCAACTGCCATTCCCTGCACTGGCAGAGCAAATAAAAAGAATAAACTAAGTAAAAAAGCCATAAAGTAGTGTTTCTTCATTGGATACCCTCTTTTGTCTGACTCAGAAAGCCCGACAATTTTTTCAAAATCTTTTTCATGCCATTCAGTTCCAAGTGTTCTTCATCTTAGCACTGTTTAACGATTGGCAAGCTGAATAAATGCATTTTTTAATGATTCATTCGCTGTCTCTTTAAAATACAGATAATTGTTTTGATTTCCTTGATTTTGTTGTGTGATTAGAACTTTTGGCTGCTTTTGCTGGAAGCCAAAGAAATAGAGATGCCCTCCAGCTGGTGTAGCATGGTCGATGTCCGAATAGATTGCCACAATCTGAAAATCGGCTTGTCCCTCACCATTTTCTGACCACTCCACCGAGACGGGCGTTTGATTAATGACGGTTGTCCATTTACCATCAAAAATATCTTGAGGTACTTGGAGACCATAGTAATTCGCTTGCACATGGTCGTCATAGCTTCGATATTGCTGCCCCATTTCTTGTCCCCAACTCTGCATAAACGTCGCAAGCTCTGCAGACTTGGAAGCATCCCACAAAACGTGTGTCACCGGTTGACTTGCTTGTGCAGTATTCGTGGAAGCTTGTGGTTGTGCGCTTTGCTCATTTGACGATTGTTGTTCAGATGATTCAGTGGTCCTGCTTTTAGACGCTTCGGTACTCGTAGCGTTAGCTGTTTTGGTTGAAATTGATTGAGACGTGCTTGACTCCGTTGTCACGACTTTTTCTGTAGAAGATGTTTCCTCTGTTTTATTTGCGGAACAGCCAGCCAAAAAAAGCAGTAGACCCATCGTTGTTACTAGCATTTTTTTTCATTTATTAAACCACCCTTAAGGAGTATTCAGTGTACATATAGTAGCAGACCATATACTAAATGCTTACTAAATTTTTGCGAAGTTTTTTCTCACAACTTCCTCATACATGAGATTGATAAATAACATTACATGGCATTGCTATGGATTTAGAACTGCGAAGGTTACTTTTAGGACCATAAAAATAAAAAAACAGTTTAGTGTAGTTGTTTTGAAAACATTGAATCCTTTGCGCTTTTCTTCGCAAGTTTGCTTAAATATTTCAACTAATGACAAAATGCTCGTTTGTTCCCTAAGAGTTGCGGTTCGCCTTTTTTGATGCCTTTGGTCGACTAGCTATTTTTCCCAGCTTTGCAATAAAATAGTCCAACCATCGAATCAAGATGATTGGACCTTTTGACGCAAGTTGCCTTTCCAAACAACTTTGCTCTCAATTTTTTTTGATGTTTAATCCTTAATTATTTTCTTTAACCAAAGAAGCTCCATTAGTCGCAATCACCTGTTTGTACCAGTAAAAGCTATCCTTTTTAAACCGATCATAGGTTCCGTTCCCTTCATCATCCGCATCCACATAGATAAATCCATATCGTTTTGACATTTGAGAAGTCGATGCACTTACTAAGTCAATACATCCCCACGTAGTATAACCCATTACTTCAACGCCTTTTCTGATGGCTTCATTGACCGCTTTAAAATGGTCTTCAAAATACTTTATGCGATAATCATCATGCACTTTTCCATCTTCAAACGCATCAAAAGCACCAATCCCGCTCTCAACAATGAACAGAGGCATTCTATAACGATCGTACATGTCGATTAATGCAATTTTCAATCCTGTTGGATCTACTTGCCAACCCCAATCACTTGTATCAAGATAAGGATTCTTCACACTGGTGACTAAATTTCCGCCAACTTTTTCCCGATCTTCTTCATCTTCTGTTTTAATCATAGACATATAATAACTAAAAGAGACAAAATCCACTGTGTGTTGCTGAATGATCTCCTCATCCCCTTCCACCATTTCAATGGAAAAATTGTTCTCTTGCCAGTAATTTTTGACAAAAGTCGGATACGTTCCAAAAACCTGCACATCAGAAAAAAAGTAGTTCTCCCGATTATGTTGTTGGGCTAGCATCACGTCCACTGGATTTGAGGTTAACGGATAAGCTAAAGCTCTTGTAACCATGCACCCCACCTGCGCATTAGGAATGATTTGATGGGCATATTTAGTCGCTAGGGAACTAGCTACAAACTGATGATGTAGCGCTTGATAAATGGCCTCTTCAGCTTCTTTTTTTGTTTTGTACTTTTCTTCCACCACTCCCATCGTAGTGAAGGGGTGTCTAAAGACGCTATCGATTTCATTGAAAGTCAGCCAATAGTTTACATACTTTCCGAAATGTTCAAAGCAAGTTTTGCTAAATCGTACAAACATGTCGATCACTTCTCGGGAAACCCAGCCGTCATATTCATTGACTAAATATAATGGCATTTCATAATGAGACAATGTGACTAGAGGTTCAATCCCATTCTTCTTCATCTCTTTAAATAAGCTTACGTAAAAATCGATTCCAGCTTGATTGGGTTCACTTTCAATCCCATTGGGGTATAATCTTGTCCATGCAATAGATACCCTTAAGCATTTCAGTCCCATTTCTTTAATTAATGCCAGGTCTTCTTTGTAACGATGATAAAAATCGATTCCTCGTCTTTTCGGAAATAACTTATCGTTTTTTGACTACATGGCTTCCTCGATTTGTTCAGGAGACACGTGCCATTGACTGATATAATCTGTCCTATCTACATCAGGTTTGTACATTGCGACATCTGCTACCGACATCCCTTTTCCATCAACGTTCCAAGCCCCTTCTACTTGATTCGCCGCAATTGCTCCGCCCCAAAGAAAGTTCTTGGGAAAATAGCTTTTATTCATTCGATTACCTCTTTCAGATTGTTGTTTTTATGCTATTATTTCTGTTTGTATCGTTTTTTTGCCAGTGAAAGTTTGGATGATTTTACCCTTAGAGTCGATAATGTCTACCTCATCAAGATCATCCAAATTGGTTACTACAAGGATCGTGGTTGGATCATAGCCTTCAGACTGGATGCCTTCAATATCCACACTTCCGATTCTTTGCCCCTTTTGGATGTCATCGCCTGCTTTAACAGCTAAATCAAAATAGTTGCCGTTTAATTCAACGGTATTGATGCCAATATGAATCAATACTTCTACACCAGATGTTGACTTTAATCCAATCGCATGTTTTGTAGGAAAAACCAGTTCGACCTTTCCACTAAATGGTGCTTTAATTACGCCATCAGTTGGTATTGCAGCAAATCCGTCACCCATCGTTTTTTCTGAAAACACTGGATCGTTGACTTTTTCTAACTCAATCACTTCCCCATCCAATGGTAAACTGATTGTATTGACTTGACCTTCTGTTTCATCATTACTTGATGAAGATTCTTCTCCCAGTCCAAAAGCAAAAGTTAAAATTGCTGACAGGAAGAAAGCAAGAGCGATTCCGATGAGGTAATAAACAAAGGTATCACCCAAAAAGGCTGGTAACGTTGTTAATGCTGGAAAAACATAGACAATCGCCTTTGTCTGCATTGCTCCCATGAAAGCTCCAGCAATTCCACCTGCGATTGTTTGGGCAATCAATGGTTTTTTATATTTTACCGACAAGCCATAGACGATGGGTTCAGTTATCCCACCAAGTAAAGCTGGTACAATCGCAGATAGCGAGAGCACTTTAAACATTTTTATCTTTGCTTCTTAAAAATACGCCTAACGCCACACCTGCACTTGCAAAAGTGGCAGCCGCAACCATTGGTCGAATAACGTCATAACCATAGACTGCAAGATTATTGATCATGATTGGCACAACACCCCAATGAATACCAATCATTACCAAGAAAGTCCATCCTGCCCCAATAATCAAACCAGCCAGTAACCCACTGCGGTCACTGATAAAGTTCATAGCGCTTCCAATCCCATCCCCTAATGTAACGCCGATTGGTCCAACAACTAACACAGTTAGCGGAACCATAATAAGAAGGGCAACCATTGGCAACAAAAAAATTTCTAAACTCTTTGGAATCATTCGCTTTAGCAGCGTTTCTAACTTTGAATAGAGGTAAATGGAAATAATCGCAGGAATGACAGTTCCAGAATACCCTATTAAAATTGCTGGAATACCTAAGAAATCAACCGTCACACCATTTTCTGTGACTAATGCTGTGAAATTAGGCTCTAAAAGTGCTGCTACAATTGCTAATGAAATAAATTGATTTGTTCTAAACACTCTGGCCGCACTAAAAGCCAAAAATAACGGTAAGAAGAAAAATACACTATTGCCGGCTGCTGAAAGAATCTTATAGGTACTTCCATCTGCTGACATAAAATGATAGGTCGTTAAAACCACTAACAAGGCTTTAATCATTCCTGCCCCAGCTAAAGGCATAATAATCGGATTAAAAATGGAAGACAGTGTATTAAAGAAGCGGATGAAGATATTTCCAGATCGGTCATCATCTAATGCTTCCGACTCGTCTGATCCCAAGGCGCTTTTAATGTCATAGTTAGCCATGATCGTTTTATAGACATCTTCCACTTCATTTCCAATAACGACTTGGTACTGATTATTTGCTTCGACGACGGACAAGACACCGGAAATCTTCTTAATTTCATCGGTATTTTTTTGTGCAATACTTTCATCTTTTAACTTGAATCTCAATCTAGTGATACAGTGATAAAGACTAATGATATTCTCTGTTCCACCAACATAATCAATAATACTTTTGGAAAGAGCACTATAATTTTTCCCCATTGTTACAACTCCTATCAATTTTGTTTATGTTTGTTATAATACATGTGTAATATACAATTTTTTCAACATATTAAATAAAAATTTCGTTTTTTGGAAACTCTTTCACAGATAGGAGCTAGTATTTATGGGACCCTTAATTATTAGACTATTGACTGTTCTTAACAATGAAACAACTTCTTCTACCTACTACCATATCGCTCAGACACTTTTGAATAACTATAGCATTATCGATAAATCAAGTATCTCTGATATAGCTACTTTATGCACTGTCTCTAAATCAACCATTTCAAAATTTGCTCGTTCCATCGGATTTGAAGATTATTATGAATTAAAAAAATCCTCAACCTTTGCTGAAAATAAATACCATTTCGACTTAAATTACATTTCAAATATTATCAATCCAATTGAAAAAAATGGTTATGATGATTATTTAGATGCCATCATTAAAGATATTAGTGCGTTCAAACAGCAAAGCAACATGAGAAGTATTGATGAGTTAGCAAAATGTCTGACTACCTATAATAAAGTAGGTGCTTTTGGACTGCTATTTTCCGAATCAGCAGCCATTGATTTTCAATACAAATTGGCTTATGCGGGAAAGTTTATTATTACTTATCAAAGTGATCTCAAACAAATCGAATTCATAGAACAAGCCGATGAAGAGACACTATTGATTATTTTTTCTAACTCTGGCGGTTTTTTACAGCGACAACAACTTAGAGATGATATACCCTACAGAAATGTATTTGAAAACACAAAAGCCAAGATTTTCGTAATCACAGCAAATGAAGAGGTTCGTAACTATCGTTTCGTTCATGATGTTATTCTTTTCCCTCATGAGACTATTTTTCAAACCCATTCTTTTATCTATCAAATCATTATGGATATCATCGTTAGTAAATATCGACAGTATCTTGAACCTCCAACAATCTCTCACAAACAATAATAACCTACGAATGAAATTGACAAAAGAACTGCTAGTGATGAGAAACCTATCACTAGCAGTTCTTTTTGAGGTTTTATTTTTTAATTAGGAAGAAGTAGTCATCTACCATTATTAGCAAATATGCCGGCAATACTTTTCCAATGTATTTCTTCTCAATTGCAACTTCCATCTAACTATTGTCTATAAGGTTTTCTTTCTTAGAAAAATCAATTATCAGCATTTTTGTTATTTAAGTTATCCCGTCATATCATTTTAGTGTTGGGCTTTTCTTGAAACACTTTTCTAATGATTAATATATGCAATTGCACTTCCACTACCAAATTTAATCTCCGGCAACGATCGTTTGTATAAATTCAGCTCTCTTAACGTATCATCTCTTTGAGAGAGTGCACGAAACGCATAGCGTGTCCGTCCGTTTTCGTTTTTCTTCGATCCTGAATATTGAGAGGAGACTTTATATGCAGCAACAACCGCATTATCTGCTCCAGTATTAATCGCTATAATGTAGCGAATCCGATGAATTTTATCACGACCAATTACCCAATTACCTAGCGTACGAGATTTTAAATTATGATCATCACGAAATTTGTCGTCAATCGGATATTCATCTGACTCATCTTTACAAAGTTCAAAAGCATCTCTCACTTTTACTGCTAAGACCAACTCATCCGTTGCTATTTGATTTACAGATATGGGTTGAAATCCATATCGCTCTTCTACCTCTTCCACTAGCATTGGCTTAGAACCATGTCCTTTTACTAAATTCGTCAAAGAGAGTCCTTGAATCAGTTGAGCATAATTAATCAACGCATTTTCACTAGCGTAAGCTTCATTCTCAGTTAATCCATAGCTAAGTATATAACTCAATGGTTGCAGATTCATTCCGTTTATTTCTTGGATAGTTTTTATTTTTAATGTTCTAGCTGATTCATCTTCTTCAAAATAATCAGATTGACTTAACATACTTAGAGCCGCTTGACGATGTGCAAAAATACGGTTACCTTTGCCTTTCCCAATATAAAAAGTCTGGTTGTTTCTAGGATCAACCAAACAATAAACATAGTAAGGATGTTGCTCATCTTTTTGCAACGCAGCTAATGTAGATGCAGAAAAATGGTTAAGTTCACTCATTTGTTACTCCTCTGTTTTACTATTTTTTCTTTCGTGGAGAAAACACCCTCACTTATGATAAGGCGCGCCTGTATTGATGCGAAAAGCACGATAGATTTGTTCGACTAGAATCAGTTTCATCAACTGATGGGGATAGGTCATTTTGCCGAAAGAGATTTGGGTGTTGCTGCGCTGCATCACTTCTTGGCTGAGACCTAAGGAGCCGCCGATTACGAAGACTAGTTGGCTTTTGCCTTGGATTCCTAATTGCTCGATCTGCTGGGCAAAAGCTTCACTGGTGGGATTTTTGCCTTCAATCGCTAATGCAAAGACGTATTCCTGGTCTTTGATCTTTGCCAAGATTTTCTTACCTTCTTTTTCTTTCACTTGAAGCATTTCAGCTTCACTCATACTTTCTGGAGCTTTTTCATCAGGAACTTCCACGAATTGGATTTTACAATAAGCGCCTAATCGTTTCACGTATTCATTGATGCCTTGAATCAGATATTTCTCTTTTAATTTGCCTACTGTGACGATTTTAATATTCATGACCACTCACCTTCCGCTATCATTATAATGGAATTTCTTTTCAGAATATATGTCGCGTACCAATTTTTTCTTCTATAGTACCATTGATACCACGAATCGTTTCAAGTGACTCTTTTCTTACTAAAAAAATGATTGGTAGTCTAAAAAAAGAAATTTCATTGTTTTGGTCTAAATCCTCCCTATCTTCTTCATATTTTTTTCAAAATCTCTTAGTAGACTATTGTCAGAAAGAAAGAATATAATAAATACATACAAACAATTCAATAGGGGGAATAACAAATGGTACGAAAAAATGTGACACCAGGAAGAAAACCTTCTTCCGGCTTATTAAAAAAATTAGGTATTGGCATTCTTGGCGGAGTAGTTGGTGGTTTGTTGACCTTCGGCGGACTTTATCTGGCGATGGGCTCTTCTTTGACTTCACCTGTAACGACCGCAACCAGCGGTGTTCAAGATAACAATGGACAAACGAAAGTCTCCAATGTTAAATATGACGTCAACAGCGATGTAACAAAAGCAGTCGAAAAAGTGCAAGGAGCAGTCGTTTCGATCATCAACTTGCAACAAAATAATGCGAATGGCCTCGAAGGGTTATTTGGCTCTGGTCAGCAAGGTGGTCAAGGATCAGGGACTGAGAATTCAGGCGATGACAGTTCACTAGAAGCTTCTTCTGAAGGAAGTGGCGTGATTTATAAAGTAGATGGTGACAAAGCGTATATCGTTACGAATAACCACGTAGTAGAAGGACAAGATGGTTTGGAAGTCGTTCTCTCTGATGGCACAAAAGTCAAAGCTGAATTAGTCGGAACAGACGCTTACACTGACCTTGCTGTTTTACGCATCTCTTCTGATAAAGTAGACACGGTTGCTTCTTTCGGCGATTCTGATTCACTAAAAGTTGGCGAACCAGCAATTGCGATTGGTTCTCCATTAGGATCTAGCTTTGCAAATTCTGTAACGCAAGGGATTGTTTCTTCTCTGAATCGTCAAGTAACGAATCAAAATGAATCTGGTGAAGCAGTCAGCATCAATGCGATTCAAACAGATGCAGCGATCAACCCAGGAAACTCTGGTGGTCCACTGATCAACGTTGAAGGACAAGTGATCGGAATCAACTCTAGCAAGATCGCCAGCACTTCTGAATCAACATCAAGTGTCAGCGTAGAAGGAATGGGCTTCGCGATCCCAAGTAACGACGTTGTCGATATTATCAACCAATTAGAAAAAGACGGCAAAGTTGTTCGTCCAGCATTGGGTATTCGAACAATCAACTTAAGCTCAATCACTTCGCAACAACAAGAACAAATCTTGAAAGTACCATCTTCTGTCACTGACGGAGTAGTCGTATACTCAGTAAATAACGCGACACCAGCTGAACAAGCAGGATTGAAACAATACGATGTCATCACGAAAATCGATGATACCGACATCAGCACAACCACAGATCTACAATCTGCACTGTACAAGCACAAAGTCGGTGATACGATCACAGTGACGTTCTACCGCGGCAAAGAAGAAAAAACAGCCAAAGTCGTTCTATCTGTAGATACTTCGATCAATGAACAATCAACTGACAGCAGCAACTAAATTCAAGTCAAAAAAAGATCTGCCACACAAACAGGACGTGGCAGATCTTTTGGCTCTATAATTTATGGGACTGATGAATCAGAATTGATTCTTCAGCCCCATTTTTATTTTAGGTATTAAAAAACAT
>NZ_JBDGBK010000085.1:0-15193 GCF_040910045.1 Enterococcus sp. RTP21361st1_A6_RTP21361_211029
GGGCCTTTTAGGCCGAGGCCGGTAAGAGAGGCTTCTAGCCGAAGAGCAAACCACCCGTTTCACGGGTGGTTATGATTACCTAGATAGGCGTGCAATTGTTTCTGTGTACATACGACAGGTATGGTAAGGGGCCTTTCCAAGCGTTGGCGATATCTTCTGTAGAATCTGGTGTCCATCATTGATGAGGTAGGCATACCATTCACTGTTAGATCGAGTATCCACAAAGTTTCATTCTACCATTTCGAAGTGGTGAGTAGCCAATTCATAATAGACCTTACTATTAGTTAATTGATACAGGTTGTAAAAGCCGATGATTGCTTCTGCTAGCGTCCACCAAGTTTTTCGAGTCGAGGTTTGAAGGGTATTTGAATGATCACAAATGATTTTGTTGTTATCGAAGCCTTTGGTAGCTACTTGAGTACCAAGATTTTCAATAAATTGACTGACTTGCACATCTTTGATACCAGTAACAGTCAAAGTCCGTTGCAATACCCAAATGGTTTCAATGTCATGGCTAAAACTGATTTCTTGGCTTAGAGGACACCAATCAGCATTGAAAAATTGGAGGCAGTTTGCTGGGGTCGCAATCTTATCTGTAAAGACAATGAGTAATCTTTGCAAGGTAGTTTTTACATCGAATGTTGGCGTCGTCATGTAGAAATTTATGTATGCCTCTAAAAAGTGCAAATGGGTATTAGTGGTAAAGTCTAGATCTGGCAAATCGCTGGGTCCGATTGATTGGGAGGGAACGGGCTACCAGTTGTGGGAAAAATCCTCCTGATAACCATTTGTAAGAGGGTCATAAGACTTCTTTTCGAGAAAACTAAAGAGCGTGGTTGCCATTTTTAATGCAGACAGATCATGAAAGTCTAAGTAATACTCGCTAAGAACATAGAGGGCAAAACTATTAGCATAAGTGGTTTTATTGGGATCAGAGAGTATTTCAGTTGCGGTTAGCTCCCAGAAGATCCCCTGGGTTTTCCTGGTCCCAACAGACTTACCGGAAAAATTCATAGGCAGGATTCGCAGCAGTCTTTAGGCTAGCTAAAAAAGACTCAGTTAAGGATTTGTCTTGTAAAATGCGGCAGCAATGACTAAAACTCCATAAATACCGGGCGTTCATCAAGCAGCTCTTATTAGTAGTGGGATCTTATCCCGGCGACCGTAAAAACCATCATGAATTAGATCCATCTTACCTTGCCAGAAGGGGATGATTTTTTGAGTGAGCTGCGTGTACAATTTTTTCTTATCCAAAAAAGACCTCCAATTTTATTATATTTACTATATCATATTGTATAAATCATTATAATCAAAAGTATATATTTTTGTTGTTTTTTTCTTCTTCGTCCTTTATAATATAGAATTGAAATCGATTACAAAATAAAACGTGGAGAAGTGAAAAGATGGAAACTATCAATGGGATAACTTTTGGGTTTATGAGCCAACGGGGAGACTGGCAAGATCCAATGAGTCGAGAATCATTACGCATGATGAAAGAAGAGTTAGCTGCAAGTCATGTGATATTACCAATTACTGTCACACAAGCTCATCCTCAGTCTACCAAAATCGATTGGCAAAGTGACAACGTTTTAATAGATGCAGAAGTGAAAGGGATGATCGCTTACGCTCAGGGAATCGGGTTGAAAGTAATCTTGAAACCCATGGTCAATGTGGCAGATGGTACGTGGCGAGCGCACATCAATTTTTTTGATTACGATGTTCCCTGCGAGCCGACTTGGAGCCAATGGTTTGATTCCTATCGTGAATACCTGAATCACTATGCAAAACTCGCTGAAGAGACAGGGTGTGTCATGTTGGTAATCGGCTGTGAATTGGTTAATAGTGATCGACGGGAAGCTCAGTGGCGGGAAACTATTTCCCAGATTCGACAGCATTACAATGGTCTACTAACTTATAATTGTGACAAGTATCAAGAAAATAATCTAACTTGGTGGGATGCTGTAGATGTCATCTCTTCATCAGGCTATTATCCGATTGACAAATGGGAACAAGAATTGGATCGGATTGAACAAGTGGTAAATCACTACCAAAAACCTTTCTTCTTTTGTGAAGTGGGTTGTCCAAGTCGTGAAGGAAGTCAATATCTACCCAATGATTGGAGTTTTTCAGGGGAAGTTAGCATGATAGCGCAATCACGATGGTTTGAAAAGATGTTTACTGCTTGTGACAAGAGAAACTGGATTCAAGGCTTTGGTATTTGGGACTGGAAGGCGCGGTTATATTCGCGAGAGATGGCGCTCAAAGACGACGATTACGGAGTTTACGGTAAACCGGCTGCAGCGATCATTCGAGAATTTTACAAAAGTACAAAACAATATATATAAAAGTATATACTTTGAAATGGGAATGTAGTATTATATTTATGTAATCGTTTTCCATTTCTGACGTAACAGGCCATGAACAGTTTTTGGTAACAGCACTTTATTAATTTATAGGAGGAAGTAACATGAAGAAAAAAATGCTAGGTTCAATGATCGTCTTGGGAGTAGCAGGTTTAGTTCTAGGGGCATGTGGAAACAACAAAGATTCAGCTAATGACAAGGATGGTGGGAAAACTGAGACCATTACCTTCATCAACCACAAAACCGACTGGGAAACCAATGGAAAATGGGATGAATACATGACAAAATTCAATGAGAAGTACCCGGATATCAAAGTAGAAATTCAAACGATTACAGACTATGCTGGCCAAATTAAAACCCGGATGAATAGTGAAGAATATGGGGATGTTTTGATGATTCCAGGAGATATCAAGCCAGAAGATTATGGGAACTTTTTTGAACCACTTGGTAAAAAGGAAGAGCTCAGCAAAGAGTATATGGGTTTAAATGATCGGTCCTATGATGGCACGAGTTATGGCTTACCGTCACAGATGAACGCCACTGGGATGGTGGTCAATCAAAAGGTCTTCAAAGATGCTGGTATTGACGAATTTCCACAAACACCAGAAGATTTTGTAGCAGCATTAAAAACAATCAAAGAAAAAAATACTGATGTGATGCCGCTATATACTAACTATGCGGCTGGTTGGACATTATCAAACTGGGACTTTGTTCGCAGTGGTGCTTCTGGTGATAAAGACTTTACCAATAAGATGACTTCAGACAAAGAGCCATTTGCAGCGGGTAAAGTGATGAATACGATTTATAAAACCCTATACGATGTTAGCAATCAAGGGTTGATTGAGGCTGACCCAACTACATCTGATTGGGAACAATCAAAAGTAGATATGGCTAATGGTAAGATTGGGATCATGGTTTTGGGAAGTTGGGCGGTACCACAAATCAAAGACATCAATGCTGATACTGCTGAGGACATTATCTTCCAACCATTTCCAATGACTGCCGAGGATGGTAAACAATATTTGCCAATTGGAGCAGATTATAACTATGGGATCAACGTTCATAGTAAGCACAAAGAAGCGGCGCGCAAGTTGATCGACTGGTTAGTCAATGAATCAGACTACGCGGAAGAAAACGGGGGCTTGTCAGCAAAAATTGGAGCAGATTATCCAGAATCATTGAAGGCTGCACAAGATGCTGGGGTTGAGTTAATTGAAGAAAATCCAGCACCAGCCGGAAAAGAATCATTGTTTAGTTCAATCAATGACCAATCTGAACTAGGTTTGGGTACGACAGATGCTGAAAAGCAACGAATCATCGATGCAGCAGTTGGTAACTCTAACGAAAGCTTCGAAGCTATTATGAAAGACTTCAATACACGCTGGTCAGATGCGATAGCAGAAGTGGGAGAGTAAAATTTTTTTAGAAGTCACCCTAGCAGTTAGGAAAAGACTTTTGATTGATAGCAAATAAAGTTTTGATTGTAGGCACTAACTTTTGTCTGGCAACTTGTGCCAGGCAAAAGCACAGTGTCGTAAAGAAAACTTATCTTGGTAGTAACTTCTTTTGCAGGAGTACATAGCGATTGCGGACCGTGGTCGATATGAGGGGTTTTAGAATAAGGAGGAGCCAACATGAATAAACAGGGAGAGTTTACCATGAATAAGACGGTGAAAAAATCCCGTTTTAGCCAAAAAACTGAAAAAAGAATCTTGATCTTTACTTTTACCATTATTCCGGTATTTTTATTATTAATGTTATCTTATTATCCTTTAGTGAAGATGTTCCAGTACAGTTTGACAGAGTGGAATGGTTATTCCCCAGACAGTAAATTTGTCGGACTAGATAACTACAAGACAGTCTTAACCAATCCAAAATACTTTACCGTTTTTAAAACCAGCTTGTATTACTTCTTTGCAACTTTTTTGCAATTGGGTGTCGCTTTATTGTTTGCAACGATTTTGTCCTTTAAGGTCAAATTTGCTAATTTTTGGAAGGGGATTTTGTTTTTCCCTTACTTACTAAATGGGGTAGCAATTGGATTTATTTTCTTGTACTTCTTTAAAGGTGATGGAACTTTGGATACAGTGCTATCGGCGCTAGGTTTGGAGAGTCAAATTCGGCTATGGTTAGGAGATCGCTCCATCAATAATATTTCTTTGGCCTTTACTTCCTTGTGGCGTTATACCGGCTTTAACTTTTTGATTTTTTTAGGAGCAATCCAGTCGGTCAATCCAGAAGTTTATGAAGCAGCCGAAATAGATGGGGCTAATCGTTGGGATGAGTTTCGTTATATCATCGTACCGAGTATTCGCAAAATCATCTTCCTAAATCTGATTTTGGGCATAAGCGGCTCCTTGAGTGTCTTTGATATTCCATATATTATGACTGGAGGATCCAACGGCACCATGACCTTTGTAATCCAAACCATCGATACTGCCTTTAAGTATAATAAAGTTGGTTTAGCTTCAGCGATGGCAGTTATTTTACTCGTGATTGTCTTAGTGGTGACGTTGATTCAACGGAAATTTATTAGCGAGAAGGAGGCATAGAAGATGAAAAGACAATTTTCTATCGGACGTATACTTCAATATTTGATTTTGATTATCGGGGCAGTGGTTGCCGTACTACCAATCCTGGTAGTTTTTATTGGCTCTTTCAAATCCAATAATGAATTTTTGTCTACCAGTGTCTTGTCGCTACCAAAGTCATTGGACTTTAGTAATTACAAAACTGCGTTTATCAATGGTCAGATGTTGACAGGTTTTAAAAATACGTTGCTTATTTTTTCAATTAGTATGGTAGGTAAGCTTTTGTTAGGCTCGATGTTTGCCTATGTTATGAGCCGTTTTGATTTTAAACTGAAAAAGCCGATTATGGCTTTGTTTATGATGGCAATGTTGATTCCTGGCATTACTAGTCAAGTAGCGACGTTCCAAATCATTGAAGGAATTGGCTTGTTCAACACGATTTGGTCAGTTATTTTACTAAATTTGGGAACAGATGTGATTTCCATCTATGTTTTTTTGCAATACTTAGATGAAATCCCAGTCTCTCTAGACGAATCGGCCTATTTGGACGGGGCCAACTATTTTGGTATCTTTTGGCGGATTATTTTACCGAACTTAAAGGCACCTATTGTCACTATGCTAATCATCAGCGGTGTGGGTGTTTACAATGATTTCTATAATCCATTCTTGTATATGCCCGATCGTAAACTAAAAGTGATCTCCACGGCACTCTTTGCATTCAAAGGCCCTTATGGAACCAACTGGCCAGTGATCTTAGCCGGGGTAATTATTGTTATTTTACCGATTTTGGTTGTCTTCTTGGCTTTGCAAAAATACATTTACAATGGTGTTGCTGGTTCTGTGAAATAAGCTTACCGGAAAAGGAGGGTTACTGGTGACCGAGAAGTCCAGTAAATTAGTAGTTGCAGTGGAATTACTCTATGTCCTAGTAAAGTGTTCCTTGCATTTTTGGGGCTGGTTAGTCACTGGTGGCTTTATTTATGGCTGGGTTAGTAGCCATAAAAAGTTAGTTTTTTGTGTCGACCATCCAGAAGCCTTACAAGAAAAGCTCTGTCGACTAACCAAGAAGCTACCACCTACGAAACTGTGCGAAAAAGTGCTATCTGTGGGCGTATTTTTGTCCTTGGCGATCTTTTTATCTGGTGCGTGGCTCGGTAGCACTTCACTAGGCTTGTTTTTTAAAGTTACTGGGGGATTATCTTTGCTTCTTTTCTTACTCTATAATGCACACTGGGTCTTGGGAACAGCGACGTATGACGAAATGAAGGAAGCTCCTGTTGCTATTGGGTATCAGCTATTACTTCAGACATTACGACCCAGTTTGCTAAATGGCTTCATCTTGGGGTCCTATGCCTTTTGGATCCTATTATTGCTGGTCAGTCCCTTGCTGTTTTTCTTGGTGGCTCCTGGCGGAGTGGCCTATTTACTGAAAAAAGGCTCGCAAAAATTTCGTGAAATGGAAGGAATAAATCATGATTAGTGTCAATCCTGAAAGAAGAGAGTTTCACCTAAAAAATCAGAACATTAGTTATATTTTTCGGGTAATGGAAGAGTTAGACGTCTTGGAACAACTCTATTTTGGAAGTAGTATTCCTATTTATGATCAATATGATTTTTTGATTGAAAGAGAAATACGTCCCGCTAACAACCAAATCAAGCAAAACTACACTACTTCGTTGGAACATATCAAACAAGAAGTGGGCCTCTATGGTACCACTGATTTTCGCTATCCCATGCTACGGGTACGCTATCCAAAAGGAGATCGTATTAGTCACTTTACCTATCAACACTATCGGATTGAATTAGGAAAACAGGCACTTTCTGGCTTGCCTGGCAGTTTTGGTGAAGCGGGGGAGACTTTAATTATCACCTTGCAAGATCGTTATTCACCTTTGCAAGTCGAGCTTTACTATACCTTGTTTGGTGAAGAATCTGTAGTGACCAGACAAATGAAGATCATCAATCCTAGTGAGACGACCTTTGAGTTATTGGACTGTCTGAGTTTTAATCTGGATCTTCCAAATCAGCACTATGATTGGCTACACTTGGATGGAGCTTGGGCGAGAGAAACCCAGATTAGTAGAAATTCCATTGCTTATGGTGTGCAAGAAGTCGCCAGTACTCGTGGAGCCAGCAGTCATGTCCACAATCCTTTTATGGCTGTTTGTGAGTCCAATGCGACGGAAGAACAAGGAAAGATCTATGGCTTTAGCTTAATTTATAGTGGCAATTTTGTGGCACGTTTGCAGCTGGATACTTATGACATTTTGCGAATTCAAATGGGTATCAATCCTTTTGAATTTGCTTGGCAATTAACTCCAAAAAGCACATTTTTGACACCGGAAGCAGTACTGGTGTATAGTGAGGCCGGTTTTAATGGTATGAGTCAAAGCTTCCATCATTTTTTCCAAGAGCACTTGATATCACCTCGCTGGTCTCATAAGCAACGACCTGTTTTAATCAACAATTGGGAAGCCACTTATTTTGATTTTGACAGTGAGAAATTATTACAAATCGCTGAAAAAGCAGCAGCAATCGGTGTGGATCTGTTTGTGTTGGATGACGGCTGGTTTGGTACTCGGAATAGTGATAACGGCTCTTTAGGTAATTGGCAGGTGCAGCTAGCCAAAATACCAGAGGGGATCTCTGCCTTTGCGACGAAAATCAATCAATTAGGTTTGGAATTTGGGCTGTGGTTTGAACCCGAAATGATTTCTACGGATACACCCTTGTATGAGATGCACCCTGAGTGGGTAATTGGTAATTCTGAGAAGCAAATCTCTCATGGACGGAATCAGTTTGTCTTGGATTTTAGCAACCCAGAAGTGGTG
Organism: Enterococcus sp. RTP21361st1_A6_RTP21361_211029; assembly: GCF_040910045.1. NCBI lineage: Bacteria > Bacillati > Bacillota > Bacilli > Lactobacillales > Enterococcaceae > Enterococcus > Enterococcus sp. RTP21361st1_A6_RTP21361_211029. The sequence goes on from NZ_JBDGBK010000085.1 coordinate 7,726, forward strand.
GAGACAATTTTCCAGCAAATCGATTGCGTTCTTGCTTGTGGCAAAATTACATACCTGAAATGGGATATGAATCGTTATATTTCAGAACCATTTTCCAATTACCTCGCCGATGGTAATCAAGGAGAGTTGTTCCATCGCTACATTTTAGGTGTTTATGACCTGTATGAAAAAATCTTAGCAAAATACCCCGATTTGTTGATTGAATCCTGCGCTGGTGGCGGTGGCCGTTTTGATCCTGGGTTACTCTACTATGCACCCCAGACTTGGGCCAGTGATGATACTGATGGGGTCGAACGCTTGAAAATTCAATACGGGGCTTCGATGGTTTACCCATTAGCTAGTATCGGTAGTCATTTGTCACAGATTCCCAATCATCAAGTAGGGCGTTCGCCAGGACTGACTTTTCGTAATCAGGTAGCGATGTTTGGTACTTATGGTTTGGAGTTGGATATTACGAGGATGTCAGATGTAGAGCTACAACAGGTAAAAGCAGCGATTGCCACCTTTAAAGAATACCGAGAATTGATCCACGAGGGGCGTTTTTATCGTCTCAATAGTCCTTTTGATAATACCCAGTGTAGTTGGATGGTAGTTTCAAAAGATTTGAGTGAAGCTTTGGTGGCGGATTATCAAGTGTTGGGTAAACCGAATCCGGCTTATCGTCGTTTATTATTGGCCGGTTTAGATTTGGAAGCTAATTATCAAATCAATCAACTGCCACAATTACGTTCCGGTAAGGATCTTTCTAGCATTGGCTTGATTATGGGTGGCAACTATGTCGGTCGAGCAAAAGACTATTGGTCCCGTCAATTGCCGGGGGATTATGCGTCTCAACTGTATCATTTACGACGAGTAGATAAATAATTTCAAAAGGACAGTGGCTGGCTATTTCCATTCGGTAGCAGATAGGATAAGATATTAGGATAAGCCATAAGTGGAGGTAACATGACGATGAAAAAATATATCCTTATTTCCAGTGATATTCGTAAGAAGATACTGGAAGGTGTATATCAAGCAAATCAACAAATTCCCTTCGAAAAAGATCTTTGTGTGGAATATGACGCTAGTAAGATGACGGTGAAAAAGGCCTTAGATATGTTAGTGTCAGAGGGATTGATTATCAAACGTCGTGGATCCGGTACTTTTGTCAAGGATTTGGCGACCGATGAAATAGAACGAATTGCGGTGGCTAATCAGTTTCGTGGGACGACTGCTCTCAATCCAGGAAAAGAAGTTAAAAGTAAAGTTTTGGAGTTTAAGGTAATAGAAGCGGATAACTTGGTAAAAAATAAATTAAATATGCAGGAAGATACTTTCGTGTATGATATTTATCGGGTGCGTCACATTGATGGCAAGCCGTTGGTTATGGAAAAAATGTACATGCCTATCGATTTGATTCCTGGTTTGAAAAAAGCCAATATTGAAGGGTCCATTTATGAATATATTGAAGAAGATCTCGGTTTGAAAATCCAAAGTGGGCATCGACGCGTCAGTGTCCGAAAGGCGACTGAAATCGAACAACAGTATCTAGAATTGGATTCGGGAGATCCGGTGGCAGTGGCAGAGCAAATTGCTTATTTTGATACAGGCATCGCTTTTGAGTACTCCATTTCAGTTCATCGTTATGATAGTTTTTCGGTGGAGTTTGTCTTAACGAGAGAATAAGTAAGCGGAAAAATCCTCTTTCCGCTTTTTATTTTGATTTTCAAATTTTAAAAGTATATACCTAAAAATAAATAACTACTTACAATGAAAATTAGTGTAGGTAAGTAGACTGAGAAAGTAGGGGGAATTCTTGAGTATTTTAGCAATTGATATTGGGGGTACGAGTATCAAATATGCTCTGTGGGCAGCAGAAGCCTTGACCGAAAAAGGTTCCTTTGTGACACCCGTGACTTGGGAGCAAATGAAGATGGACCTAAAAGCCACTTTGCATAATTTAACCAGTTGTAGTCAGACACCGATTGAAGCGGTGTCGATCAGTGTACCCGGAGCAGTGGACAGTGATCAGGGGATTATCGGGGGCTACAGTGCGATCCCCTATATTCATAAAATTCATTTTGTTGCAGAATTAGAGGAGTTATTGGAAAAACCTGTCTTCGTGGAAAATGATGCCAATTGTGCAGGGTTAGCAGAAGCCTTTTATGGTGCTGCCAAAGATGCCAAAAGTTCAGTTTCTTTCATCATTGGATCGGGAATCGGTGGAGCCGTGGTGTTGGAGCGGAAACTAGTCAAGGGGCATAACTTATTTGGAGGCGAATTTGGCTACATGTTGGCGGAAAATGGACAAACGTTAAGTGAGTTAGCCAGCCCTGTTCATGCTGCAAAGCGCTATTGCGAACAGAAAGGTTTGGTATCAGGTATTACAGGTCGAGAACTATTTGATATTGCTGACACTGGAGATCAATTGGCTCAACAAGAAGTTCAACAATTGTTCCGAGCCTTGGCGATTGGTATTTATAATGTTTGCTTGGTCATCGATCCTGAAGTAGTCTGTATCGGTGGTGGCATATCAATGCGCAAAGATCTATTGGCTCCGGTAAAAGCCCAATTATGTTTGTTACAACAACATCATCATTCAGAGGACCAACGAATTACTGTGAAGATTTGTCAGTTTCAACAAGATGCTAATCTGATAGGAGCAGTGGCAAACTATCACTTACGAAAGGAGCAAGTTTAATGTATGCAATAGATGCAAAAAAAAGGTGGCAAAACTATCAAGGGAGTCAGCGAAAGCCTGCTGATTTTGAAGCTTTTTGGCAGGCAGGGTTTCAAGAGGTAGATGATTTGGGGACAGACTATCATTTAGAGCCTCATCCCTTGAATTCTTCAGTAGCAGAAGCATTTGATTTAACTTTTACAGGTGTTCAAGGAGCCACCGTCCATTGTCAACTCATTCGGCCTAAACGTCTGCAAAAAAAGTCTCCCCTCTTGCTTCAATTTCATGGGTATCACTCAGATGCTGGGGATTGGTCAGACAAGGTCGCTATGGCTGCTGAAGGCTTTTGGGTAGTGGCACTCGATGTTAGAGGACAAGGTGGTTTGTCAGAAGATGTGGGATTGACCACGAAAACCAGTCTGAAAGGGCATATAATCCGGGGAGTGGAGTCTGGACCAAATGATTTATTTTATCGAAGTGTGTTTCTCGATATTTACCAGTTGACTCGGCTAATGGTAGCAGAACCCCAAGTGGATACCAGCCAACTGTATACCTATGGTGCGTCACAAGGAGGAGCTTTGGCGTTGATTTGTGCGGCTGTTGCTCCGGAAATCAAGGAATCTTTTGTTTGTTATCCGTTCCTAAGTGATTATCGCGAAGCTTATCGCTTAGATGTAGAAAACTCTGCCTATGAAGAGTTGGCTTATTGGTTTCGCTTTAAAGACCCCTTGCACCAACGAGAAGAAGCTTTCTTTGAAACATTGGATTACATTGATTTGCAATACTTTGCTCCTTGGATCAAAGGGAAGGTGCATTGGGCAATTGGCCTTGCAGATACAGTCTGTCCACCGAAAACCCAGTTTGCTGTGTACAATCAGCTAAGTAGCGCAGCTGACAAAGAAATGCTATTTTATCCAGAGTATGGCCATGAATACTTGCCAAAATTTGGCGATCATATGCGGCAGTGTTTAGCCGACGTTTTGAGAGAAAAGGAGTAGAATGCTATGTTGACATTTCCAAAAGATTTCTGGTGGGGTGCAGCCACATCTGGTCCCCAATCAGAAGGCCGTTTTCAAAAGAAACATGCCAATATGTTTGATCATTGGTACGATATTGAACCTGAAGTTTTTTATGACCGAGTGGGGCCAGATATGGCTTCGAACTTTTACAATAGCTACCGAGAAGATATCGCATTGATGAAGCAAACGGGATTGAATTCCCTTCGCACCTCGATTCAATGGACCCGTCTCATCAAGGATTTGGAAACCAATGAAGTGGATCCAGTGGGTGTTGCTTTTTACAATAATGTGATTGATGAGTTCCTCTCTCAAAATATCCGACCGATTTTTAACCTCCATCATTTTGATTTGCCAGTGGAGCTTTACCATAAATATGGCGGTTGGGAATCGAAGAAAGTTGTCGATTTGTTTGTGGGATTTGCTGAACAATGTTTTGCTTTGTTTGGTGACCGTGTGAAAGACTGGGTGACCCACAATGAGCCGATGGTGGTAGTAGATGGGGAGTACTTGTTCCAATTTCATTATCCAAAATTGGTGGATGGCAAGAAAGCAGTACAAGTGGCATACAATTTAAATCTCGCTTCCGCTAAGGTCATGGCGAAGTTTCGCGAAATGGGTCAACCACAAGCTGGTGGCCGGATTGGTACCGTGTTAAACTTGACGCCAACTTACGCAGCTTCAGATGCTGAAGCAGATCAAGAGGCAGCCCGAATTGCCGAACTGTGGAACAATAAAATGTTTCTCGACCCAGCCATCAAAGGGGAATTTCCTGTGGAATTGCTAGAATTGCTGACTAAGGATGGGGTATTGTGGCAGTCAACTGCTGATGAGTTAGCTTTGATTAAGGAAAATACTGTTGATTTTATCGGAGTGAATTTCTATCATCCAAACCGGGTCAAGACACCTGACATTGCTCCAAATTCAGTGGGTGCCTGGATGCCTGATCGTTATTATGATGCATATCAAATGCCTGGCCGTCGCATGAATATTGACAAAGGTTGGGAAATCTATCCCAAAGCAGTGTATGACATTGCCATCAATATTCGCGATAATTATGGCAATCTACCTTGGTTTGTTTCTGAAAATGGCATGGGGGTTTCTCGGGAAGAACGCTTTATGGATGAAAAAGGGCAAATTCTAGACGATTACCGCATAGAATTTATCAAAGAGCATCTCCAATGGTTGCATAAAGGGATTGAAGAAGGTTCCAACTGCTTTGGCTACCATCTATGGACTCCTATCGATTGCTGGTCCTGGAGCAATGCCTACCGTAACCGCTACGGCTTAATCGCTAATGATATTCACACTCAGATTAAGACGATTAAGAAATCTGGGGAATGGTTTAAGACATTGGCGGAGAATAATGGTTTTTAAAAAGATTTAGGAGGGAGGAGTGAATTTGTTTTCAAAAACTCCTTTGTGTTGGAGTAAATGGAAAATCTGAACGAACAATAGGGTTTATTGATGAAAAGTCATTCTAGTTTCTTCAGTGCTTTGTCAAATGGTGTTGTTTTGACCAAATCACACTTTAGGAAATGCTTTGGCATTTCCTTTTTTGATGTACCCTGCACGGGTAGCAACTTTGTAGCTGATGGAATCTGAAGGAAACCTAAAGCAAAAAATTATATCATAGTTCATCCATTTTATAACTAAATCAAATATCATTCGAATTCAAGGAACAGTGGATGTGTTTATTGCGATAGGTGGTTCTTTTGGAGGCGCAATAATAGCTTTGTTAATATTTATTTACCTTAACAAAAAGACCAATAAACATAGCTAATAAAGTTCAAGTAAAGAGATATACTGCATCCAACGATATTTTTTCATAAAGTTATTCTTAACTTTATGATTCTTGATTTAGATCAATGCCAACACCAACTTTATTTCCTAAAATAGGACCATAAAAGTGAAAAGGAGTGACTTCAATATGTCAGATTACAAAAAAATTTACGAAACAACAGCGACTAATACCGGTGGCCGTGATGGAGTGAGCTATTTAAATGATGGATCATTTGAAGTGAAGATTTCTACACCTAAAGAAATGGGAGGATCTGGGAGTGGAGTAAACCCAGAACAATTATTTGCTTTAGGATACAGTGCTTGTTTTCACGGGGCATTAGAAATTGTTAAGGGTCAACGTAAAATTCATCAATCTTCACAAGTTACACATACAGTAAAATTATACAAAAAGCCAGACGATGTGGACTTTAAATTAAGTGCTGAGATTCAAGTTGCAATTCAAGATTTAGATTTAGAAGAAGTTCAAAAAATTGCTGAAGAAGCGCATAAAGTTTGTCCATATTCTAAAGCAGTAAAGGATTCCATTGAAGTTTCAGTACGCGCTGTTCTTTATGATGCAGATAAAGAAAAATAAGTATAGAAAATCGTTCACTGATGATATTACATGAGTGAACATTTTTTTATGCTATACTAACCACAAAAAGAGGAGTAGTAAGAACATGATTGATTTCACAAAATATGATCATTGTATAAGTACAATGCCTTTATTTCAGGGATTGTCCCTCACTGAAATTCAATTTATCCAAAGTGATATTACAGAACAAGCTTTTTCTGCAGGACAGTTTATCTATCAAGCAGAAGATATACTTGAATCTCTTTATCTTATTCAAGAAGGAAAAGTAAAAGTTTATCGCTTAGGTTCTTCAGGTAAAGAACAGGTGATTCGTATTTTAGAACAGGGTGATTTTGTGGGCGAGCTGGCATTATTTGAAGAACAACATTATGGATGCTTTATAGAAGCAATATCACCAACTAAAGTATGTACCATTCAAAAGGACAACTTTAAGCGGATTTTACTATCGCATCCCCAAATAGCTCTAGAACTTTTATCAGAAATGGCGAGACATCTTGATAATACAGAACGATTAACTGTAGGAATCACGACTGAAAGAGCAGAAACACGCTTAATTCAGTATTTGTTAGAAGAAAATATAAAGCAAAATACAGAGCAGATAAAATTGGAAACTACGAAAAAAGAACTTGCTTCTTATTTAGGGATGACTCCAGAAACACTTAGTAGATATTTAACAAAACTCACTAGGAATAATCTAATAAAGCAGCCAATTCCTAATATAATCGAGTTAACAAATGTAACTGAATTGAAAAATTTAATGGATAAGGTGAGGTAGATAAGAAGAAAGGGAGAAGCAAAATGCATCTCCCCAAAATGAGCTTATTCCTTGATTTCAAATTTTGAAATTGCTAGATAGACTGCAATCATACATTTTTGATAACAATCTTGATCGTATTTTCCGTTTCTCCACGATTTTTTGTGCATCAACGAGCTGAATCTTTTAAGAATGGCTTCAATGGCTTCTTCATTTCCAGCTTTTGCTAAAATAAAATCTTCTTTCAGTGTATTCATAGACCATCTTCCTTTCCATAAATTTAAATATTATTTATGGGAGGTGGTCGTATTAAAAGTGAAATCGAGTAAGTTTTAAATAAGCATAATTTTCTCCTGTTTTATAATTGGACATTTTTTTCATCTCTAAACTTCTATTAATCATTCGATTGTAGAAATCATCTATACATTCAGAAATATCTTCTTTCTTGTAATAGACATTTTCCATAACTGTACCTAAATCAGCTAAATCTGCATTTTTGGGGTCTAAAATAAATAATTTAGCTTTTGTTCGTAGTAGGGCTTCAATAATTGTAAGAATGAAATATGTCTTCCCACCACCGGTACCGGGAGCGTCAATAATTTTGTGTAAATGATTCTTCCCTACTGCAGATTGTTTCTAATTCTCAATCAGTTGGCTTAGCA
>NZ_JBDGBK010000086.1:0-14610 GCF_040910045.1 Enterococcus sp. RTP21361st1_A6_RTP21361_211029
CATTCGTTTTCATAAATCTATTATAAAAGAAAAGACTGTAGACATCATCCATAAAATGGACTTTGTCTACAGTCTGGCCAGATCAATTTTGATCTGGCTTTTTTTTGTTTGTTTGGCAGCAACACTGAAATAATCGACCTACTGTTCGTAATGATAAAAATCATGGTCGTGGTAATAAGTTTGGTTTCTCTTTCGTTCTGCTTGGCGGAATTTCTTTTCATCCCATAGCATGAACCACAGCATCATCAAAGGGCAAAAAATCAGAACTGCACTGAGTACGCCAAAATAACCAATAATGATCCCTGTTAACAACACCCACAAAATAAAACCAAATCGACGAACTGCTTTCATTATTTTCACTCCTTATAAAAATGCGAACTTATGTTTGTAAAACTATTATACGAATGCTTGTTCGGTTTGTAAAGAGGAAATAAAAAAAAATCTTCGAAGGTTCGAAGATTTAAGGAATCGATTAAAGTAAGTGACGGTAGAGACCAACGACTAAGCCTAAAATCGTTACATCTGGCAAGATGATAGGTTCTAGGTAATCATTTTCCGGTTGCAAACGAATGTGATCCTGTTCTTTGAAAAATCTCTTACAGGTGGCTTCATCTTCATCCGTCATTGCAATGACAATGTCCCCGTTTTGAGCACTTTGCTGTTTGCGAACGATGACTTGATCACCGTCTAAGATTCCAGCGTTGATCATACTTTCACCGCGAATCGTCAACATGAACAAACTGCCGGTGCTATTTGCTAAATCAGGCGGTATCGGGAAAAAATCGGAGGCGTCTTCTACAGCTAAGATCGGTTCACCAGCCGTAACGACTCCTAGCATTGGGATCGAGTTTGGCTGCACATCGATTTTTTCTAATCCGGAGGAAGTCAATTCAATCGCTCTTGGTTTTGTTGGGTCGCGTAAAATCAAGCCTTTTTTTTCAAGCCTGGATAAATGTCCGTGGACGGTAGAAGTAGAGGATAGCTGAACGGCTTCGCCAATTTCGCGAACAGTCGGCGGATAGCCTTTTTCAGTGACTCGTGTATGAATAAACTTAAGAATCTCGATTTGTCGATTTTCTGTTCGTTTTGCCAAAACTGACACCTTCTTTCATTTGATAGTCTTAGTGTACCATAGGAGAAACGACAATTCAAACAAATGTTCGCTTTTTGTTGCTATTGTTTTTTTGTCAGGTTTTGTATAAGATAAAGTAGTGAAAAGGAGGTGTCGAAATGTTATCCAAAGAAAAATTAGCCCGCATTAATGAGCTAGCCAAAAAGAAAAAAGTGCAAGGTCTATCTGCTGATGAAACGATCGAACAGCAAAAGCTTCGCGAAGAATATTTACAAGCTTTTCGTGGAGGAATGCGACACCACATTGAAGGAATGAAAATCGTCGATCCTGAAGGACAAGATGTCACTCCAGACAAATTAAAAGAAATTCAAAAGAAAAAAGGATTGCATGGCAGATAAAGATGAATTCCTTTTCATTCCTATTGAAATCCTGAAAGAAATCCCGTATAATATGAGATGTAATAAAGGTAAAAAAAACCTAAATTAGGAGGAATTACCATTGTTTGATAAAATCGATCAATTAGGTGTCAACACCCTTCGTACATTGAGTATCGAAGCCGTACAAAAAGCAAATTCAGGTCATCCCGGTCTGCCAATGGGGGCAGCGCCAATGGCGTATGCCTTGTGGACCAAGCATTTGAAAGTTAATCCGACCACTTCTAGAAACTGGATCGACCGCGACCGGTTCGTCTTGTCTGCTGGACATGGTTCTGCTTTGCTTTACAGCTTACTGCATGTTTCAGGGTATCAAGTAACCACGGAAGACTTGAAAAATTTCCGTCAGTGGGGCAGCCGCACACCAGGACACCCAGAAGTTGGGCATACGGATGGTGTGGAAGCAACGACTGGTCCATTAGGACAAGGAATCGCAATGGCCGTCGGGATGGCGATGGCGGAAAAACATCTAGCGGCGACATACAACCGGGATGAATACAATGTGATCGACCACTATACGTATGCATTATGTGGCGACGGCGACTTGATGGAAGGTGTGTCTCAAGAGGCAGCTTCAATGGCTGGTCATATGAAGCTGGACAAATTGATCGTTTTATATGATTCCAATGATATCTCATTAGATGGACCTACTTCAAAAGCATTCACAGAAAACGTTGGTGCCCGTTTTGAAGCTTACGGTTGGCAACATTTGTTGGTCAAAGACGGCAATGACTTAGAGGCAATCTCACAAGCCATTGAAGCAGCTAAAGCTGAAACAGAGAAACCGACATTGATCGAAATCAAAACAGTCATCGGTTACGGTGCCCCAAATCAAGGAACCTCTGCTGTCCATGGTGCTCCATTAGGTGCGGAAGGTATTTCAGCCGCTAAAGCAATCTATGGCTGGGAGTATCCTGAATTCACCGTGCCAGAAGAAGTAGCGGCTCGTTTCAAAGAAACGATGATCGATGAAGGCCAAAAAGCCGAAGCGGAGTGGAACGAGAAATTCGCTGCTTACAAAGCGGCTTATCCAGAATTAGCTGCGCAGTTCGAACAAGCAGTGGCTGGCGAACTACCAGCAGATTGGGATGCAGAACTGCCAACTTATGAAGTAGGCAGCTCACAAGCGAGTCGTGTTTCCAGTAAAGAAATGATCCAAGCTCTTTCAAAAGCTATCCCAAGCCTATGGGGAGGATCGGCCGATCTATCCGGATCCAATAATACGATGGTCGCAGCGGAAAAAGATTTTGAACCTGGTCAATATGAAGGCCGCAACATTTGGTTCGGTGTGCGGGAGTTTGCGATGGCCGCAGCCATGAACGGGATCCAACTTCATGGCGGTACACGCGTGTATGGCGGGACATTCTTCGTCTTTGTTGATTACTTGCGTCCAGCAGTTCGCTTGTCGGCTCTCCAACATGCGCCAGTTATCTATGTTCTGACCCATGATTCTGTGGCTGTTGGTGAAGACGGACCGACCCACGAACCAATTGAACAATTGGCGAGTGTACGCTGCATGCCAAACGTGCAAGTGATCCGACCAGCAGATGGCAACGAAACTCGGGCAGCTTGGAAGATCGCCTTGCAAACGATGAATAAACCAACGGTCTTAGTGTTGAGCCGTCAAAACCTGCCAGTGTTAGCAGGGACGCTAAGTGGTGTCGAAGAAAACGTGGCTAAAGGTGGCTATGTCCTTTCAAAACAAACCGGTGAGACACCAGAAGGCATCTTGATCGCTACTGGTTCAGAAGTGAATCTAGCGGTAGAAGCGCAAGCCAAACTCGCAGAAGCTGGAGTGGATGTGTCTGTCGTATCACTGCCAAGCTTTGATTTGTTTGAAGCACAGTCAGAAGAGTACAAGGAGAGTGTCTTGCCGAAAGCCGTGAAAAAACGGGTTGCCATCGAAGCAGCTTCCCCATTTGGTTGGGATCGTTACCTAGGCTGCAAAGGCAAAGTCATCGCCATTGATCATTTTGGCGCTTCTGCTCCAGGAAACAAAGTATTGGAAGAGTTCGGCTTTACAGTCGAAAATGTGGTTGCCACTTTCCAATCGATCAAATAAGCGTAAGAAACAAGCGAAATCGCAGCTGATTTCGCTTGTTTTTTTAAAGTCTTTTCGTTTTTAGGTAGAACAAGATGTTTTTGCGAAAAGACTTTTAAAAAACTATTGAGTTGCTTAAGTTGCACAGAAAAAATTTTTTCCGTATAATGTCTATATTGTTGAATAGTATTGGGACGATGGAGGAAAAGAATGAAAAATTATCAAACCCGCAGTGAAAGACATATCCACCAACAAAAAGCAGTGATGCCACGACCAAGTAAACGAGCAGTGGTTTCTTTTATTGGGGCTGGATTAGCATTGTCACCAGCGGTGGTCACGCTACTTCCCGAACAGGTCCAAGCAAGTGAATATCAGACCACTAGTCAAGGAATCGCTAGTTTTATCGAACAGATTGGTTGGTCAGCACAAGACGTTGCGGCCAATAATGATCTTTATGCATCGGTGATGATCGCGCAAGCCATTTTGGAAAGTGGCTATGGCTCATCTACATTATCCAATGCGCCTTACTACAATCTTTTTGGGGTCAAAGGATCATATAACGGGCAATCTGTCTATTTGCCTACAGATGAGTATATCAATGGACAATGGGTCGTAATGAATGAACCATTCCGCCAATATAATTCCTACTGGGAGTCTTTTCAAGATCACGCCAACGTTTTAAGAAGTACAAGCTTCACTTCAGGTAAAGCACATTATAGTGGGGTCTGGAAAAGTCAAACGACTTCTTTTTACGATGCGACCAGCTATCTGACAGGACGCTATGCCACTGATCCAGGTTACGCACAAAAATTAAACTGGCTGATTGAAACGTATCAACTAACTCGTTTTGATACACCAAGTACTGGTGCCACAACGACTTCTGTAACGACAACGACAACGCAATCCACATCGACGACAACAACGACACAAAGTACGGGACAAAGTTATGTCGTAGCATCTGGCGACAGTCTTTGGGATATTGCTTCACGTTTTGGAACAACGGTGGATCAAATCATGGCTGCCAATGGATTAAGCAGTGACTTGATCGTCGTAGGACAGGAATTGATCGTTTGATTTTCGCTATTTATTAGCTAAACGCCAAATGAAATTTCACAAAAACTTTTGTTTTTGTTCTCTTTTAGTAACTAAAAGAAGCAAAGCAAAAGTTTTTTTCTTTGTGAAAAAAACATAAATATTTGGAAAACGCTAACTTTTTGTTCGCAAGTCTGCCGTTTTTTGGGTAGAATAGGAATATGAACTGGAGGGATTGCAAATGACAAAGATTTATCAATCTGTTACCGAGCTAGTTGGGCATACGCCCATCGTCAAATTAAACAAGGTGGTTGGAGAGGATTCCGCTGATGTCTACGTTAAACTTGAGTTTTATAATCCAGGGAGCAGCGTGAAGGACCGGATCGCTTTGGCTATGATCGAAAAAGCCGAAAAAGACGGCTCTTTGAAAGCAGGCAATACGATCGTGGAACCAACTTCCGGTAATACTGGGATCGGCTTGGCGATGATCGGTGCAGCGAAAGGGTACCGAGTGGTGATCGTGATGCCTGAGACCATGAGTATCGAACGGCGCAAGCTGATGCAAGCCTATGGTGCTGAATTGATTTTGACACCAGGCTCAGAAGGAATCACAGGTTCAATCAATAAAGCCAAGGAATTGGCTGAACAAGAGGGCTATTTTATGCCGCTGCAATTTGAAAATCCGGCAAATCCCGAGATTCACGAGAAAACAACTGGGAAAGAAATAGAGAATGCCTTTGAATCAAAAGGATTAGATGCCTTTGTCGCTGGTATCGGTACAGGCGGCACGATCACTGGTGCGGGTCGAGAATTAAAACGAGTGTATCCAGACTTAAAAATCTATGGCGTTGAACCGGCAGAATCGGCTATCTTAGAAGGCGGACAACCTGGTCCTCACAAAATCCAAGGAATTGGAACCGGCTTTGTACCTAAAGTTCTTGATACAGAGATCTTTGATCAAGCAATTGCCGTATCAAGTGAAGATGCGATGGCAACAGCGAGAGAAGTCGGCCGTAAAGAGGGCTTGCTCGTAGGTATTTCTTCTGGAGCAGCGATCCATGCAGCACTCAAAGTTGCCAAAGAACTGGGAAAAGGCAAAAAAGTCTTAGCGATCGTCCCGGACAATGGAGAACGCTATCTATCGACTGCTTTATATCAAGTGGAAGAATAACAAGGAAAGCGGGCATTGGCAGAATGCCTGCTTTTTCTCCCCTTTTCTTAAGGACTGTGGAATTTTTCGTGTTTGTTTTGTGGTTGATTAAGAATTTTTAGAGAAAGCTGTTTGAATTTTTACCATCTACATAGTATGATATTACAGATAAGAGAATTGGAGGAACTCCTGTGAACACGATATATGATGAGGCAATCAAACAATTAAAACAAGAAAATATCCGTATCACTCCACAAAGGGTTGCGATACTTGAGTTTTTGGCTAGCCACGCATCACATCCTACCGCAGAAGAAATTTACCGAGCGATCGAAGTCCACTTTCCTGGTATTAGTGTAGCGACAGTCTACAATAATCTGCGACTGTTTACGGAGATCGGTTTTGTGAAAGAAATGAACTACGGCGATGCATCCAGTCGCTTTGACTTTAAGACAGAGCCGCATTATCATGCAATTTGTCAACGTTGCGGCAAGATTTCTGATTTTTACTATCCTGGATTGGAAGATGTCGAAATGGCCGCTTCCCAACTGACCGGATATAAAATCCAAAGCCATCGCTTAGAAGTATATGGATTGTGTCCAGAGTGTAAAGGAGAAGAGGAATGAAAATTATTTCAACGGATAAAGCACCGCAAGCAATTGGTCCTTATGTACAAGCACGGATTGCTAATGGTTTCTTGTTTGCTTCCGGACAAGTGCCGTTAGATCCTGTTACAGGAGAAGTTGTGGGAGCAACTATCGAAGTTCAGACACAGCAAGTTCTCAAAAATATCGAGGCAATTTTAACTGCCGCCGGTATTACACCAGATGAAATCGTCAAAACAACATGTTTCTTAAAAAACATGGATGATTTTGTTCCATTCAATAATACATACAGCACACTTTTTCATGAACATTTGCCTGCACGTTCAGCAGTTGAAGTGGCCCGTTTACCAAAGGATGTATTGGTGGAAGTAGAGATCATTGCTGTGGTGGCACAATAAAGGAGTCAATGGGACGGTCGTATATATGCGCAGTCCCATTTTTGTTGAGAATGGATTTTATTCTTGATGATGCCAAAATAAAATTGAAAATGGTTTTTATGTAACGATGGGAAAAGAGGACAATAAGATGATTTCTTTACAAGAATATTTAGCCCAGGGGCAAACAACTGTCTCCAATCTGCTTTTGGAAAACTATCATAGCCTTGGTTTAACCAATGATGAATTTGTATTATGGCTTCAGTTGTATCGTTACCACGAACAAGGCAATGATTTTCCAGATTTAGCGATGATTGCTAAAGGGATGGGAAGTGAGCAAAAAGAAATCTATAAATGGTTGAATGAGCTATTGAATAAACAGATCATCGCCATCGAATCCAAGAAAGATTCAGCAGGGAAGATGGTGGATTACTATGAGTTTTCTGGAATCTATGAACGACTGGAAGTTTGTTTGCGGCAAAAAAATCAGCAGGAGGAAAAGCAGAGCTATGATTCAAAAGTACGTTCGCTTTATCAAATGTTTGAGTCCGAATTTGGCCGTCCGCTTTCAGCAATCGAATACCAGCGAATATCACAATGGCTGGAAGAAGATAAATACCAGCCGGATTTGATTCAATTTGCGTTACGTGAGGCGGTTTTGAATCAAGCCTACAGTTTGAATTATATTGATCGCATTTTACTTTCTTGGGAACGGAAAAATATTACCTCGAAAGAACAAGTAGAAGAAGAACAAAAACGCCGTAAAAAACAGTTTATGCAGAAAGAAAATTTGGAACAAACGAATGGACCGGTTCCTAAGATTCCTATGCATAATTGGTTAGAAGGGGAATAAAGGAGAGTTGCCATGATCAGTAAAGCAAAAACTATGATCGCATTGGAACAAATGTACCAAATGTTCCCCGACGCTCACGGAGAACTGATTTCCAAAAATCCGTTTGAACTGTTGATTGCTGTGATTTTAAGTGCTCAGGCTACGGATGTGTCGGTCAATAAAGTGACCCCCACACTATTTGCTGCCTATCCGACACCTGAGGCCTTGGCAGCAGCTCCTGTTGAGGAAATCATTGAGAAAATACGGACGATCGGTCTTTATCGCAACAAAGCAAAAAATATCAAGGCTTGTGCGTCCCAGCTTATCGAACGATTCAATGGCCAAGTACCTAGAACCCGCGAGGAATTAGTGTCATTACCGGGGGTCGGAAGAAAAACAGCCAACGTTGTTTTGGGCGATGCGTTTGGTATTCCGGCAATCGCTGTGGATACCCACGTCGAACGAGTAACCAAGCGCTTACGGATTTGCCGATTAGATGCAAATGTCTTAGAAGTAGAACAAACATTGATGAAAAAAGTGCCAGAAGATCTTTGGGTCAAAACACATCACACACTGATTTTCTTTGGACGATACCATTGCACAGCTAGAGCGCCAAAATGTGAAGTTTGCCCATTATTGACAATGTGCCAAGAAGGACAACTGCGGATGCGCGCAAAAAAAGTTCAGCCACCTCAATGAGAGGCGGCTGAACTTTTTTTTATTCAGGATTTGTTTCATTTGTCCCTGGAGTAGTCGACGAAGATGATGGCGTCGAACTTGACTCCGAAGAAGACGATGGTGTGCTTTCACTTTCTGACGGTGGCGGTGTAGATTGTGAGCTTTCAGAAGAAGATTCAACTGGTGGAATCGATTCTTCCGTTGAACTGCTAGATTCAACGATTTCAGAACTGCTTTCTGGTGTTGATTCAGGAAGCGAAGAAGAGCTGATCGTTGATCTTGTGCTAGAACTTGGTTGCTGGTAAGTCCCTTTGATGTAAAGCTCATTGCCGATCCGGGTCAAATCTGCGGGCATTTTCCAGTCGCGGTTCTCAACAGAGGCTGAGACAAATTGCATCAATTCCCGATAAACATCTGAGGCAACATGAGTACTGCTGTCTGTGATCGGCGTCATTTTATCATTATACCCTGTCCAAACAGCTAAAGAAAAGGATGGGGTATAACCTGCAAACGTGATATCCGGGTAAGCACCGTTTGACGTATCCAATTGAGCCAATTGATTGTCATCATAGTTGGAAGTCCCGGTTTTCCCAGCTTGGTAAAGTCCATCGATTTGGGCATTGGTTCCTGTTCCGACAGAAATCACGTCTTTCAGAATATCGGTGACCATATAGGCTGTCGTATCATCCATCGCTTTTTGACCTTCCACTTTGAAGGAGTCTTCATCAACTGTTCCATCTTGCGAAACGATCTTATTGACATATTGCGGCTCGTAATAGGTTCCGCCATTTGAAAAGGCAGCATAAGCAGCAGCCATTTTCAAGCTAGAGATCCCATACTTGGTGCCATCGATTTCTGATGTGTTGCTGGAAATTGCATTGGACTGTTCAATGTTTTTGTATTCAATACCTAGGCCTTTCAAGAAGGAAGAAATATTGTCAGCACCTACTTCTTCAAAAAGCTTTGCTGCTGGAACATTTCTCGATTGAGCCAGTGCTGTCCGCAAAGTGATATTTCCCATATATTGTCGATCCCAGTTGTAGATTGGTGTGTTCGTCCCCACGTAATTATAGGGTTCGTCCAAAATCATGCGGCCTGTTGAATTTTGTAAAAATTGGAAGGCTGGACCATAGTCTGTCAGTGGTTTAACGGTTGAGCCAAAGTCACGAGTGACGTTGACTGCTAAATTATTACCTAAGACAACATCGTCTTCCACATGACGAGCACCGATTTGCGCGACAACTTTACCACTATTAACATCTACCAGAGTAGCGGCTACTTGCATTTTATCATCTGGGAAATTGATGTATTCGTCACTATTAACGATGTCATACAATCGTTTTTGGGTATTGACATCAAGATTCGTATAGATGTCCAATCCATCCGTATAGACATCTTTGCCGGTTTTTGCTTTTACTTCATCAATCACTTCTTTAAAGTAATTGTCATAATATTTCCATTCGTTATTTCGTTGCGGATTTTTTTGCAATCCTTCTGAAATATCTTCGGCTTTGGCTGCTTCATATTCGTCTTTAGTGATTTTTTCATTCTCATACATGGTTAACAGAACAAGATCTCGTCGCTGTTTAGCTTTGTCTGGGTGAGCATATGGATCATAAGCAGAAGGGGCGTTTGGTAATCCAGCGATTAATGCTGTTTGAGCCAAATCTAGTTGATCCAATGTCTTGTTATAGAACTTCATGGCAGCTGTCTGCATCCCATAGACACCGTTAGACATGTACACTTTATTGATATAGTAGGTCAAGATTTCTTGTTTGGATTTTGTTTGTTCCAGTCTGACGGCCATCCAAGCTTCTTGCGCTTTTCTTCGCAACGTCTGATCTTCTGCACTAGTAGAGAAGAAGGATAGTTTGATCAATTGCTGTGTTAGGGTACTCCCACCTTGCATGCCACCAGTCGTCACGTTCGACAATGCCGATCCAATGATACGGATAGGGTCTACTCCAATATGTTGATAGAAACGACGATCCTCTACAGATACAATCGCATCTTCCAATTGCTGCGGAATTTCATTCGCAGTGATTTTTTCACGGGTCTCGCTACCAAAATCGAGGATCAGATCTCCGTTTGAGGCGTAGAACCTGGAGGAAGCAGCAGAATCGAGCTGTTTCTCATCTAATGGTGGTGCATCTTTAGCGTACCACCAAAAAAGTCCCATCCCTGATAAGAGACCGAGACATCCTAAAAAGAAGAGCCCCATAAAGGTACGAAGTAAAATACTGCCAATCGTTCGTTTTCCTTTCGGCTTTTTTTGTTTGGGGCCTTTATATGCAGCCGCCGCTTTCTTAGAATCATGTCGAGAAGCTCTCGATTGCGATTCTTTCGCCATACTAATCATTCTCCTTCATTGACAAAAATTGATCTACTGCTTTTAAATAAGGAATACGCGGAGCGATTCCTGGGATGATCTCAATGCCGTTTTTCTCTATATAGGCAAGAGGCAGCGATTTTTTACCTGTTGTTTTTTGTTGATGCCACTCTGTGATCAAGTTGCTGCTCGTCAAAAAAAAGCAGCGTTGCAAGCTTGAGAACCATAACAAGACAAAGCAGACTCCTTGCTGCGTCAGACAGTTTTCCATATGCTGAATCTGATGCTCATGAAAATTTTTGAAGGGGAAAGAGGTTTTGTTCTGTGTCTCTTTGGCTTCAAAATCCAAGTAATATCCGCGATAAACACCATTATAGTCCGTGGTAGAGGCTTCTCGGAAGTAAGCTTCTTTAATCACAGCTGCACTGCGGCGGGGATAATCCACCTTAACGATCTGAACAGGTGTAGGTTTTTTATGAATGACTGCTGCTTGACGATTCAAATAATAGGCATTGCTTTGATTAATTGCTTCTTCAAAACGCATTCCGCGGTTCGCGAAAGTTTTTGGCCGAGCTATTTTTTCTTGCAATTTTTGTTTTTTACCGCCATCATAAGCAGAAGACTGACCGTTAGGGTATCGAATGACCATGTTATTCACACTCCTAGGCATCATTATACCAAAAAGACGTTTGGAAAGAAAAGAGATGACTGCTTAAACAATGAAAACCTTATATTTTACCGGCTACCGCAGCTTTGAACTTGGTGTATTTCAAGAAAAAGATCCTAAAATCAAAATTATTAAGAAAGTAATAAAAATGTCTTTACTTTCTTACATTGAACAAGGACTGGAATGGGTGCTGATCAGTGGCAATCTAGGAGCAGAAATATGGTGTGCAGAAGTGGTGGAGCTTTTGCAAAAAGACTATCCAGAAATCAAACTAGGGATCATTTATCCGTTTCAAGGATTTGGTGAAAACTGGAATGAAGCGAACCAGCAAATGTTGCAACGAGTGCAAATGAGCGCTGATTATGTGAATGCCACTAGCCATCAACCCTACAAAGAACCAAGCCAATTAAGAAATCATACCCAGTTTCTATTGGAACACACAGATGGTGCGTTGCTGCTTTATGATGAAGAATTCCCTGGAAAAACCAGCTTTTTTTTGAAAGATGCGAAGAAATATCGGGAGGATCATCCTTACGAGGTCGATCAAATTACAATGGATGATCTGCAAAACGCAACATTTGATAGTAATTTACTTTGATTTCTGAGAGTTTTTTGATAGAATGGTCTAGAAAGTGAAAATCATTTGGAAAAATCAATGAGGTGTAAATAATGGCAAATCTAATTTTTAGTCCCAAGGATATTCTTCAACAAGAATTTAAAACAAAAATGCGCGGCTATGATCCAGTGGAAGTCGATGAATTTTTAGACAATATCATCAAAGACTACGAGAGCTACAACAAAGAGATTTTAGCATTGCAAGAAGAAAACGATCGTTTGAATGCAAAAATCGATCAACTTTCTAAGAACCAAGCGATTGCATCACGGGTCCAACAAGAAGCGCCAAAAAGTCAAACAGTGACAAATTTTGATATTTTGAAACGTTTGTCTAATTTGGAAAAAGAAGTTTTTGGCAAAAAATTGGATCAAGAAGAACCAGTTACACGTTCCTCTTCATACAACAGCAACTACACAAATGCTGATTTTGAAGACGATAACGAAAAAACACGTCAATTCTAATCAATTTGATTGCTGTGGTTTTCGGGTAATTGCGGCATAACTTTGATTATGCTGAGGAAAGTCCATGCTCGCACAAGCTGAGATGCTTGTAGTGATCGTGCCTAGCGAAACAATAAGCTAGGGTACTTGAAAGAGTAACGGCAGGAAAAATGGCTAAGGCGCGAGCTATGCCAAAGTATCCTTGAAAGTGCCACAGTGACGAAGCAAGACGGGAAACCGTCTTGGTGGAACGCGGTAAACCCCTCGAGCGAGCAACCCAAACAATGGTAGGGGCGCTTTTTGCACGGAAATGAACGGAGCAAAAAGGCAAGTAATTGCAGATAGATAATTACCCAACGTTTTCTTCTCCCTGAGGAAGACGTGGACAGAACATGGCTTATAGAAAATCACAGCAGATCAGGGAATCCTTCCAGCAACGGAAGGTTTTTTTATATCAAGAAGGAGAAATCTATGACAGAAAAAGTATTTGATTGTGTCGCAACCGCTGCTAGTGGGTTAGAAGCGCTAGTTGGTAAGGAGTTGCGAGATTTAGGCATTGAATGCCAAGTAGAAAATGGACGGGCTCGTTTCAAAGGAACGTTGGAGACCATTGCAACCGCCAATCTCTGGTTACGCACAGCTGACCGCATTAAGATTGTGGTGGGAGAATTTGATGTATACACCTTTGATGAATTATTTGAGCAAGTCAAAGCATTACCTTGGGAAGACTTTCTGCCGCTAGACGCAGAGTTTCCTGTGGCAGGTAAATCGATCAAATCGAAGTTATTCAGTGTGCCTGATTGTCAGGCAATCACAAAAAAAGCGATCGTTAATCGATTACGGGAAGTTTATCATCGCCCTGCAAGTGTTCCTTTAACTGAAAGTGGTGCTTTCTTTCAGTTGGAAGTTGCTTTGTTGAAAGATCATGCCATGATCACACTCGATACGACAGGACCGAGTTTGTTCAAACGTGGCTATCGACTAGAAAAAGGGGGCGCACCCTTAAAAGAAAATATGGCTGCAGCATTAGTCATGTTGACCAACTGGCGCAAAGACCGACCGTTTGTTGATCCTGTATGCGGTTCCGGTACACTGTGCATCGAAGCAGCACTGATCGGACATAATATTGCCCCTGGATTCAATCGCTCCTTTGTCTGTGAGACATGGGATTGGGTTCCAGCTGAAGTATTTGAGACTGTAAGAGCTCAGGCAGACGAAGCAGCCGATTACGATAGCCAACTGGACATTATGGGCTCAGATATCAATGGACGGATGATCGAAATCGCCAAAGCAAACGCGGAAGAGATTGGTCTAGGTGATTCCATCACCTTCAAACAACAAGCAGTCAAAGATTTTAAAACAGACAAAGAATACGGCGTGATCGTTGCCAACCCACCATATGGGGAACGTTTAGGAGAAGAAGAGACGGTACAGCGCTTGTACCGTGAAATGGGCGAAGTCTTTCGACCATTAAAAACTTGGAGCAAATACATTTTGACCAGTGACCTTACATTTGAGACCCACTATGGTGAAAAAGCAACCAAGAAGCGCAAACTATATAATGGTGCGTTGCGTACGGATTTCTTCCAGTATTGGGGCAGTCGCCCACCGCGTAAAAAGGAGACGGTTGAATGAAAGAACAAGAATTTCTAAAAGAATTAAAAGAGCTCGATTTGCTGTCACAAGCAATGGGAATCCTTGGTTGGGATACTCAGACGGGAATGCCTGAAAAGGCCAGCGAATATCGCAGTGAAGTTGACAGCTACTTGTATGGCTTGTATTTCGAAAAGAAAGTCGGACCAACGATCCAAGAAGCCATTACTTATTTTGGTCAGCACCCTGATGAATTATCTGAAGTTGGTCAAGCAGCTTATCAGCTGGTGAAAGAAGAATATGAGCTGCAAAAAAATGTTCCTAATGAATTAGCGATCGCAGCTTCTGCTGCTACTTCTAGAGCTCATACTGCTTGGACGC
Organism: Enterococcus sp. RTP21361st1_A6_RTP21361_211029; assembly: GCF_040910045.1. Classification (NCBI taxonomy): domain Bacteria; kingdom Bacillati; phylum Bacillota; class Bacilli; order Lactobacillales; family Enterococcaceae; genus Enterococcus; species Enterococcus sp. RTP21361st1_A6_RTP21361_211029. The sequence goes on from NZ_JBDGBK010000086.1 coordinate 14,242, forward strand.
AAGCCCGCAAAGCGAAAGATTTCTCTTTATTCAAGGAAGCATTAGCTGAGAATATCCATTTGACAAAAGAGCTGATCCCTTATTGGAAAAAAGAGGAACGGACAAATTATGATGTTCTTTTGAATCAATATGAACCGAACATGACCGTTGAAATCTTGGATAATGTGTTTTCACAAGTTCGTGATGGAATCATGGATATTCGTCGCCAGTTAGAAAAAGGTACTCCACCAGATACAACGATCTTATCTCGTGAAATGACAGAGGCGCAACAGCGGAAATTCATCTCGAAAGTCATCACAGACTTAGGGTATGATTTTTCTCGCGGGCGGTTGGACAATACGGTGCATCCTTTTGCGACCGGCATTAACC
>NZ_JBDGBK010000087.1:0-14527 GCF_040910045.1 Enterococcus sp. RTP21361st1_A6_RTP21361_211029
GCCTATGACAGAAAGTAGCAGTGATGAAACGTTGAGTGGTTCGGCACTCAAAAAAAGAAATGAAACGATCCAAGCAGACTTTGAAAAAAATTTTGCTTCCGCGAATCTTCGCTTAAAAGATGATCCCTTTGAAATCTACGAGACGACCTTACATGGGGCTTCGTTTTCCATCGATGGAAAATATTTATTTTTACGAGCCCATGGGTTGGAATTAAAATTTCAGTATGATGAAGCAACCAATCGTGCCTACGATGAGAACAATGTGCGCTATGAAGTTCAAGTGGATCAGTGACGGATACTAATGAGAAATGCCTGAAAATCAGAACAGTATAAGAAGTTTAAGAGAAATAGATGCCACAAGAAAGTGACAAGTCGATTGAGACAACTTTCGATTGCGATGATGCCAAGAATTAAAACACATCATTAGGCAAGAAGAGAGGTTGTTTTTGATATGCTGTAACCATTGTAGGCATTTTTTAAGAAAATGTGAAAAAGACTGCAAATCCTGCAGGCTTTTTTTGTTCGCTTTAAAATCAGTGAAGCTTCCGATATAATAGCTCCGAGAAGGTGATCACGTGTATAAAGGAAAAATTGCTGTCCGAAAAATCGTTGAATTTATTTTGCGCCGTGGTGATATCGATAGTCGCAAAGTCAGTAACCATACTGCTCAAGAAGGCGCTCGTATCCATCGACGATTGCAAAAAGAAGCCGGCGATGCCTATCAAAAGGAAGTCTTTTTCAAAATAGAAAGCGAGATCGAAAAGGACAAGTTAACTATCGAAGGACGTGCAGACGGCTTATTCTATGACGAAGAGAAACAATGTTGGGTAATCGATGAGATCAAAACGTCAGAACCCTACTTTGAAGATCTTCCTGAGGATCAAATCGATTTATTTTTTGCTCAAGGGATGGTTTATGCTTATATTTACCTTCAAGAAGAAAAGTTGACGGAAATTGAAGTCCAACTAACCTATTACCAGACGACGGAGCAGCTGATCACCCGTGTCCGTCGCCATTTTACAGTGGAAGAACTTACTGAATTTTATACCCACTTGATCAATGAATATCATAAATGGCTGGTTTTTCAGGAAAATTGGCGCCGTGTTAGAAATACTTCACTACAACTGTTAAAATTTCCTTTCGAAACGTATCGAAAAGGGCAACGGGAATTGGCTGCTGCCGCTTATAAGACGTTAAAAAACGGCAAGCGATTGTTTGCTGAAGCGCCAACAGGTACTGGAAAAACCATATCGACTCTTTTTCCTGCACTAAAAGTATTAGGAGAAGGGGATGGCGATCGTTTGTTTTATTTGACGGCAAAAACGATCACTCGCCAAGTAGCTGAAGATGCTTTAAGCAAGTTGGCGGATAACGGCAGTGAAACAAAAAGTGTGACCCTCACTGCCAAGGATAAGATTTGCTTTTTAGATGAACGGAATTGTACGCCGGAACATTGCCCATATGCGAATGGCTATTATAACCGAATCAATGAAGCGCTATGGGATCTGCTTCATCATGAAAATCAAATCACACGAGAAGTGATTGAAACGTATGGAAAAAAGCATACCGTCTGTCCCTTCGAACTTTCGCTGGATGTCAGTGTGTTTTGTGATGTCATTATTGGTGATTATAACTATCTGTTTGACCCGACTGTTTATCTCCGACGCTTTTTTGAGGAACCAGAAGAAGATTACTTTTTCTTGATCGATGAAGCCCATAATCTCGTCAATCGTTCAAAAGAGATGTATTCAGCAGAGATTCGTCGCAGCACGTTTAAAGATCTTAGAAAGCAATTGCCAATGGATCAACAAAAACTTCGTCGAGCATTGAATAAAGTGGAGAAAGAATTCTCTGCGATTGAAAAAATCGCTGAGACGGATCATTGGAAGTACCATCATCAAAAAGAACCCCATGAAACGATGAACAAGCAATTAGCAAAGCTAGCTGAGCTTATGAAAGAATGGCTGCCAGCTAACCCTGAACATACGGCTCAGGAAGCGGTGCTGCAAAGTTATTTTGAAGTGAATCACTTTTTGAAAATTGCTGAATTCTATGACGATCATTATGAAACAACAGTAGAGGTCACTCGATATGAGCTGACTCTTCGTCAATTTTGCATTGAACCGGCTCCTTTTCTACAGCAAGTGTTAGACAAAGGAAAAGCCAGCTTGTTGTTTTCAGCCAGTTTCACGCCTCTTGATTATTACCAGGAAGTGCTGGGAGGCGGAGAAAAAGCATTACGCTATCGACTGCCAAGTCCATTTGATCCTGCAAATCAAAAAATCCTGATCGCAAATTACATCCAGACGACTTACCGGCAACGGACAGCCAGTCTGCCAGCGATCGTAGATGCCCTTTATCGAATGATTCACGCAAAGTCAGGCAATTATATGGTTTTCTTTCCTTCTTACCAGTATTTGGACGAAGTAGCAGAAGCATTTCATCACGCGTATCCGACTATTAAGATGCTCGTACAGGATACAGCTATGAATGAAACGGAACGAGAAAATTTTTTAGCGGAATTCAAATACGACACGGCGGACGCTGAAGAAAAAACTTCGTTGATAGGATTTTGCGTATTGGGCGGAATTTTTTCGGAAGGCATCGACTTGAAGGGAACTCGTCTGATCGGAACGGCGATTGTTGGTGTCGGATTGCCGCAAATCAATCACGAACAAGAACTGATTCGGGACTATTATGAAGAAAAAAAACATGCTGGTTTTGCCTATGCCTATCGGCTGCCTGGAATGAACAAAGTTCTGCAAGCAGCGGGACGTGTCATTCGTGATTCTAGGGATCAAGGCGTGATCCTGTTGCTGGATCAGCGTTTTCATACAACGGCTTACCAGCAACTGTTTCCATTACACTGGCAACACGCCCAAACCTGCTTTCGACCAGAGCAGATTAGCAAAGCAATGGACCATTTCTGGCAAAAACAAAAAGACTCTCAGCACCGATCGTAGACCGTACATGCGGTTTGCGATCGGTACAGAGAGAAGTCAACGATAATTTGTGAATTGTAAATCGATCGGTAATTCAAGCTTGCGCAGCAGCTGGATGACTTCTTGTAAATCGTCACGGCTTTTACCAGTGACACGAATCTGATTGTCTTGAATCTGCGTTTTAACTTTCAATTTTGCATTTTTGATGGCGGTCGTAATTTTTTTCGCCTGTTCTTTATCAATGCCGTTGATCAATTCTGCAGTCTGACGGGCTTTGGCGCCAAGTGCATGTTCAGTCTGTGAGAATTGGATATTTTTTGTCGGAACACTTCGTTTGATGAGTTTGCTGCTTAACACATCTTTGATTTGTTCAAGTTTGAATTCATCGTCTCCCACGATTGTTAATTTATTGCCATCCATTTTAATTTCAACTGTCGAACCTTTAAAGTCAAATCGATTCTTTAATTCTTTTTCTGCTAGTTGGATGGCATTTTTTACTTCTTCTGTATTGATTTCAGATACAACATCGAAACTTGCTTCTTTTGCCACAAAAGATCATCCTTTCTATTTTTCTTTGATTTTACCATGAGTCAGAAAAAAGAGGGGAGAGAAACTAAATTTTTGCAAATAATAGTTTCAATTTTAGACACAAACTGCTATTCTTTGGAAGGAGATTTTTTGTGAAGGGGAAATGGCATTGTGAGTAAATTATGGACGAAACATCAGCAGTCGGAAAGACTGAAAAAAATCGGGGTTATTTTGTTGTCAGGATTGACCGCAGCGATCGCGTTGAATTTCTTTTTGATTCCTGCAAAAGTACTTTCTGCAGGGATGAATGGTGTTGCCCAGTTGATCGTAGCAGTCGGGTGGGAACAATTCGGCTTGCATCTTAGTACCGGTCTCTTTATTTTGCTTTTGAATGTGCCAATCTTTATTTTAGGCTTTATCAAACTAGGCAAAGCTTCCACTTGGATGAGTTTTATTAACGTTGTAGTGGTCTCTTTAATAACGATGATTTTGCCTCAAGGAGAAATCACAAACAATATCCTCGTGAATTCGTTGATTGGCGGCGTATTACTTGGTGTTGGAGTCGCTTATTCGTTAAAAATGGGTTTCACAACGGGAGGAATGGACATCCTCTCATTGATTTTATCAAAAACGACAGGTAAGACTGTCGGCAAATATATGTTTATGCTTAATGGCATTATTGTTATGCTGTCAGGGTTTATTTTCTCATGGGAGAGCGCCTTGTACACGATCATTTCCATTTTTGCTATGAGTTATGTGGTGGATATGCTTCATACAAGCCATCAAAAAGTTACGGCATTGATCATCACCACCAAAGCGGAATCTGTCGGCAAGAATATTTCAAAACATGTGTTTCGCGGTATGACATTGTTGCCATCTGTAGGAGGGTATTCTGGTGTTCCTGGAAATATGATTATGATGGTAGTTACTCGTTATGAAATCTATGATTTGGAACAAGCTGTTTTAGAAGCGGATGAGAATGCATTTATCAACTTTGTTCCGACTCAATCGATCACAGGACGTTTTGCAACAGACGATGAACAGCGTACATTCAAAACAACCGGAGTCTTTCCAGAATTGAAAGTTAACAAAAAGAATCGTCCCTAAGGAAAACGAAAGCGAAAGTGTCATTTACAAAGGGATTAAAACAAGTTATGATTTGAACAGATCATCAAAGGAGGTTTCGACTATGCCTTATACTGAAGCAGAAAGCGAAGCAATCAAAGAACGTGTCTTAGCAGCGTTAGAAACAGTTATTGACCCAGAATTAGGGATTGACATTGTCAATCTTGGTTTAATATATGAAATCGAATTTGACGGGGAAACAGGCGATACAGTTATTAAAATGACATTGACCACTATGGGTTGCCCATTAGCCGACGTTTTGACCGAACAAATTCATGAAGCATTAAGCGACATTCCAGAAGTCAAAAATCCAGAAGTAAAATTAGTCTGGTATCCCGCTTGGACGACTGATAAAATGAGTCGTTATGCAAGAATCGCATTGGGGATTCGTTAAGAATTCGTGTTGATTTAACAGCGTTTCTCACTCATTTAGTATGTAGTCTGAGCTGATTTTTCGGATTTCGGATACCAGATAAAATGAGGGTGTTTTCGATACGGATACCATACCTAATGAGGAAACAATTTCTGAACTCTTTTATTAACTTTAGAAAAAGTTGGTAAAGGAGTTTTTTGTTTTGCAAAATTTCAGGTTAGAGGAACTATTAGAAGAAATGTTATTCAACGAAAAAGCCAGAGGAATCTCACAAAAAACGATAAAGAAGCATCAGAAATTTTTAAACCTGTTTTTTGAATTCTTAAAAAAAGAGCAGATATACTTTCTTGAAGACGTGACACCAAAAAGCATTCGGCAATTCATGTTGCATAAATTAGAAGAGGGATGTGCTGAAACATATGTGAATAGCCATCTAAGAAGCATCAGAGCGTATTTTAAGTATTGTGTAGATGAAGATTATATCCGATACGATAGAAACCCCTGTATGCGTGTTAAATGGGTAAAAGAGCGTAAGGTAATTATTCAGACATTTAATGATATGGAAATCAAAGAAATGCTGAAAGTAGCTAAGAAATTGACTTTCTTCAAACCTCAGAGAATGGATAAAAAGCATACTGGCTATCAAACGAGATTCACGAACCAAAGAGATTATTTGCTCTTACTTATTCTTGTAGATACAGGACTACGAATCAATGAGGTAATGAATTTAAGAGATATTCATATCAGTAATAAAGAAATATTTGTTGAAAATGGAAAAGGAAAGAAGGATAGGATTGTCCATTGTTCACCGTTGATTTACAAAGAATATTTAAAATATAGACGAGTAGCAAATAACTTTTTTGCCTATAATGAAATAGAAAATATAGAAGATTATGTATTTTTGACGAGAGAGGGTAAGCACTACAACTATATTTTAGCTGAACGTGCGATAGTTAAAATTGGGAATCAATGTCAGATTAGGAAGTCTATTAGAGTAAGTCCACATAGTTTTCGGCACTATTTTGCTCAAAAATTAGTTCGGAATGGAACTGATATTTATAGAATTCAGAAACTACTAGGACATGCTTCAATAAAAACAACGGAAGTTTATCTAAGAAGTTTAAATATTGAAGATGAAATTAGTAAAGCGGTAAATTTTTCACCATTGCAAACATTATAGAAGTCCAATTTTTAATAAAACTTGGTATACTAAATTTATAGAATTTGAAAGGTGATTTAAAGAATGAAAAATAATTGGATTAAGTTTTATGGCGAAAATGATTTATCAACTGGATTAGATTTAAGTAATGTAGAAACTTTTATCAATGACTTTATTTTAAACCCTATAATCAATACTCTTAATGAAGCAATTGAGATATATAATGTGTTAAAGTTTTTGGATTTGGGTTATTTTAAGGAAATGTCATCAGAAAAAATTTCTGAATGTAGAAAAAGTTCTCATCGACTATTAAACGAATATTTCGGTAAAGGAGAATTGTCAGAATACATAACAGAATATAGTGATTTACACTTTCAATATCAATCAGATTTTTGGGATATATTTGTTAGGTTCAAGGTAATAAAGAGGACAGAATATGTTGACTTCGAGAAAATTATTGATGAATATAAAATACCTATTCATTTATTATTAGAATATCAAAAAATATGTGAAAAGTATAAATTGTTTTTTAAGAAGAAACTATTGTCAAAGCACGTATGCAGAATCCCAATCAGGGAGTTTCGAGCTACAAATACAATCGTATAAAGAGAAAATTAGGTTGAATCCTGAATGGAAACTAGTTGATATTTATGCGGATAGAGGAGCATCGGGTACCACTATCAAAAAAAGAGAGCAATTCAATCGTATGTTAAATGATTGCCGATTGAATAAAATTGATTTGATTATTGTGAAAAGTATTAGTCGATTCTCAAGAAATGTATTAGATTTTATTTCAATTTACAGGGAATTGAAAGCGTTAACTAATCCTGTAGGAGTATATATTGAAGATTTGAATATAAATACTTTAGATACTACTAGTGAAACATTATTATTAATGTTAAGTGTAGTAGCACAAGCAGAGAGTGAACAGAAGAGTGAAGCTATTACATGGTCTATTATTGAACGATTTAAAAAAGGATTACCTATAATTCCCACGCATAACTTCCTAGGATTTACTAAGGATAGATTTGGTAAGGTTGTTATTGAGGAATCAGAAGCTGAAATAGTTCGTTTTATCTATAAAAATTTTCTTGAAGGAGTTCGGGCTGTTGATATAGCAAGTCTTTTGAATGAAGCGAATATACCAACTGTAGCAGGCAATAAGTGGAAATCTTCATCAATTTATCGTGTGTTAAGAAATGAGAAGTATTTTGGCTTAGTTATTATGCAAAAGACTTTCACTGTAGATTGTTTTTCACACAAGAAAAAAATCAATCGTGGTGAGAAACCTCAGTATTTATTGAGAAATGGATTGCCTGCTATTGTATCTGAAGAAGATTGGGATTTGGTTCAAGAATTATTGTCAAATCCAAGAAAGGGATTCAAAAAGAAAACTGTCAAAAATATTGAAAAACCTAAAACTTTTGTTTCTACTATTAAATCAGGGTTATTTAAAGGATTTATTGTGATTGATGCTAAATGGTCAAAAGAGGAAGTCGCTGAAGTATTGTCGAAAGGAGAACACCAATAATGAGCAAAATGAGTTTTGATGATTACAATTTTGAAGTGATTAGTGTAGAAACTACAGGGAATTATTTGCTGACCCTAAATAAAAATTCTTTGACATTTGATAAATCAATTGCAGAAGCCTTAGGCTATACAAGTCACGTAAAACCACTTTTAGATAGAGAAAATAAAGTGTTTGCTATTCAAGCATGTAAAGCGAATTCTCTAAAGTCTATTCCTTTTTCAAAACCTGAAAGTCAACAAAAAGGAAGTATTAAGATGCAATATGGGGCAATTAGGAACATACTCAGGTCGCTAATGGGCGACAAATGGAAAGAAGAGATGAGATACCAATTTAAAGGTGATTTAATACCTGACAAAAAAGCTATGATTTTTGAATTAGAAAAATTTGAAGAATTGTTACCATTCATTCCTAGAAATACAAAGTAAATATAAGTTTTAAAGACAGGCATGGTCATGCTTGTCTTTTATTTATACATGACTTATAGTACGCTGCTTGATATAATGAAATAGACAAAAACAAATTTAGGAGCTGAAAAATGGATACTCGATTAATGCAACAAATAAAAGAGATTTTAAAAGAATTCCCACAGTATTGGATGGGAGAAGAGCTACAAAGACCAATTGTTATTGATGACTTGAAAAATTATGATGCACTGCTAATTTCAGCATTATTGAAAAATCAAAAGATTAGAGAGAACTATTCGGTAAAAGCTGGAGATGTCGTTATTTTCAAAGTGCAAGAATTTATTGATATTTTGAGATATAAAGATTATTGGGCAGATAGTTATACAAAATATTCTAACACAATTGGATTATCAAGTGAGGGAAAATATCTTCAATATAATACAGATGTGGTGTTAGATTTTCCTTACAAAGACTGTATTTTAGAAGGCGGTATGACCAAAGAAGATATTGGAAAAGAAGAAGTTTTCTATAATGAAATCATTGCAAGAGATGAAATAGATACTCTTTTAGCACCAAAAGCTCTAGTAAATGCTAAAAAATATGATTCTTCAGGTGAACATAAAGTTAATTCATTTAGTGATGATGATAATTTAATTATTAAAGGTAACAATTTATTAGCTTTGTATTCTCTGAAGGAGAGGTATGGGAATTCTATTAATTTAATATATATTGACCCACCGTTCAACACTGGAAATGATAGTTTTAAATATAATGATAGATATAATCAATCTAGTTGGTTGACATTTATGAAAAATCGGCTTGAGGTAGCTAAAGAGTTACTTCATGAAACAGGAAATATATTCGTACACATAGATATTAATCAATCTCATTATTTGAAAGTATTAATGGATTCAATATTTGGAAAAGATAATTTTGTTGAAGAAATTATTTGGTCATATGGTTCTGCTTCTGGTGGGAGAGCAGCGGGAGCTAAACCGGTGAATGTTCATGATTATATCCTACATTACGCTAAAAATTATAAGAAACGGAAACAAAATAAAGTATACACTCCATATTCAGAGAAATATATAAAAGATTGGTTTAAGTTTGATGATGGTGATGGGAGAATTTATCGACGCAGACAGCGAGGAAAAGACTCTTCAGGAAATTCTATTTGGGAGAAGCAATATCTTGATGAATCAAAAGGCGTTCCTCTTACAACAGTTTGGAACGACATAAGCCAAATATATGCAAATCCTCAAGCATATAAAGAAACAAATAGAGCTACATCTGAAATAGAAATTGACTTTGGAAATTCAGGTCAAAAGCCTGAAAAATTATTAAAGAGAATAATTGAAATGGCAACAGATGTCGATGATATAGTATTAGACTTTTTTATGGGGACAGCAACAACCGCCTCTACGGCAATAAAGCTTAAAAGAAAGGTTATCTCTATTGAGCAAGTTTACAATCAAGTTCAAATTGGAAAAAAACGTTTAATAGATGTTGTTAAGGGAAAAAAATCGGGCATTTCAAAAGAACTTGATTGGACAGGCGGAGGTTCATTTATATATGCTGAACTGATGGAATTAAATCAAATATATATGAACAAAATTAACCAAGCATTTACTAAAGAAGAATTAGCTGATTTATGGGATGAATTAGACAATAATGCTGATTTAAATTTCCAATTAGATAAAGAAAAACTAGTTAATGAATTGTTAAAAGAAAATGATGAAGAAGAAGGTTCTGTTACTTTAAATAACATAACTTTTGACGAACAAAAAGAAATTTTCAAAAAAGCGTTAGACAAGAATCAACTCTATGTTCCATATTCAGAAATAGAAGATAAGAATGTTCTCATTTCTGATAATGACAAAGCCTTTAATCATAGTTTTTACAACAATGAGGGAGAATAGTTATGGCAAAAGAACGGTTATATGAGTGGTTAGATAGAGAAATGAGAACAATTACTTATGCTATGAATCCTCATGAAGTTCCTGAGTATGTTAAAGCTAATCTAAGAGATGAACTTCGCCATTATCAAGAAGAAGCTTTCAGACGTTTTCAGTTTATGCAAGATGATAATTTGCTTGCAGGTATTAGTAAAGCAGGATTTCGGAGAGAACATTTGCTGTTTAATATGGCAACAGGCTCAGGAAAAACCATGGTCATGGCGAGTTTGATGTTGTATTTGTATAAAGAATTCAATTATCAAAACTTCATTTTCCTTGTAAATACTGATGCGATTATCAAGAAAACACGAGAAAATATGTTAAATACACAATCAAATAAGTATTTGTTTAATCCAAATGGTATTTTTATTGATGGCGAGCAAATTATGATTCAAGCAGTGGACAATTTTCCTGCTGTCAAAGATAAAAATACAATTTATTTAAAATTGACAACGATTCAAAAAATCCATGGAGAATTAATTAAACCTAGAGAGAATGGTATTTCTTTAGAAAGTTTGGAAGAGGAAGATATAATCATTTTAGGGGATGAAGCTCATCATTTTAATGCTTCTACTAAAGATGAGAAAAAGAAGAAAGAGTCATGGGAAAAAACTATTGTTGATAAAATGTTATATTTGAGAAATAGTAATAAGCTTTTAGAGTTTTCTGCAACGATTAACATGGATGACAAAAATATCTCTCAAAAGTATAGTGATAAAATTATCTATAAGTATGACTTGGGTGAATTTATGACAGATGGCTATTCTAAAAATGTGTTAAGACTACAATCATCAGAAAATGATGATGAAAAAATGAAAGACGCTCTCTTATTAAGCCAATATAGGAAATTGATTGCTAGAGAGAATGATATTTCTTATTTTAAGCCAGTCATCATGTTTAAGTCTAATACTATCAAGATTTCTAAACAGAAAAGACTAGATTTTAAGGCAATCATAGGAAATTTATCTGTGGAAAGTTTATCTAAATATATTAATCAAAGAAAAATAACAGTATCATCTAATTCGACACTTTATAAAGTCTTTTCTTATTTTTCAGAACAAGATTTAGATAGTATCATTCGAGAAATTCAAGAAGATTTTGAAGAAAGAACTATCTTAGATGCAAATGAAAAGAACATGTTGAGTGTAGATAATGCAGTGTTATTGAATAGTTTAGAAAACATTAATAATCCCATTAGAGTTGTTTTTGCTGTTGCTAAATTAAATGAAGGTTGGGATGTTTTAAATCTTTATGATATTGTCAGAATTTCTGAAGGAGCAGGAACCACCAGAACTGCTACAGATAGTGAAGCCCAACTAATTGGACGTGGTGCAAGATATTTTCCTTTTGTATATGAAGGAGAGAAAAGTTACCAACGCAGGTTTGATAATGTGAATAGTGATTTACGTTTCTTAGAAACATTGCACTATCATACGATTAATGAAAAAGGCTATTTAGCTAATCTTGAAAAATCAATGGATGCTGTTAATTTGATTAGTTCTAGTGATGAAACAGTAGAGATATTTGAAGCGAAATTAAAAAATTCTTTTAAAAATACAAATGTTTATAAGCAAGGGAACTTATTTATCAATGAAAGTAGAGCAACGACTTCTGAAGATTATAGTTCACTAGATAAATTTACAATTCCCAAAGAATGGGAAACCGAATATATAGGTTCAACTGTTGAAACAGATTATCAAGGGAACGTTAATGATGAAATGGTAATTCAGAGAGAATCAGAATTTTTACATGTAGATAAACGTTTCTTTAGAAAAGCTCTACAGAGAAACCCTTTTTTCCGTTTTTCTAATTTGAGAAATTATTTACCTTTACTTGAATCAAAAGAAGAATTAATCAATAGTTCGAAGTATTTTAATGGCGTTTCTATAAAAGTGTCTTTACCTAAGGGACAGCATATTGTTGACTTATCAGCTACTGAAAAATTAGAAATTATTGATAAGTTTTTGATGTATTGCGAAGAGAAAATTCGTAAAAATTATAAAAAAGAGATTGGTTTGAAAGTATTTAAACCAGTTCCTATTAGAAATGTATTGAAGGATTATGAAATAGTCTCTCCTAAATTCCAAACTGGTCAAGTTACGCAACGTATTCTTACACATCCTATGAAAGGCAAAGATTGGTTTGTTTATACTCATGCGATTGTGAACGGAACAGAAAAGAAATTAGTTGATTTGATAGGAACTTTTGTTCAAACGTTGGAAAAAAAATATGAAAAAGTATACCTTATTCGTAACGATGAGAAAGGAATTCGTTTAAAGTTAACAGAGTTTAATGGACCGCGAGGATTTATGCCTGATTTTATTCTATATCTTGAAAATGAAACTTTTAATTATCAAGTTTATATTGAGCCAAAAGGACAACATTTGGAAACTAATGATGCTTGGAAGCAAGAGATATTATACGAAATAAACGGTTCAGATATTGAAGTGATTGGTGAAAATGAAGATGTTCGTTTGATTGGATTGAAATTCTATAATGAAGATAACGAACGAGAATTTATCAATGAATTATCTGAAAAAGTAAATGATGGCAAATCTTTAGATAATAAGATTGGATTGTTTATTGAAGAAGTATAATAAAATGACTCAAATACTAAATGAATTGTATGACCAATGAATAGAGGAAAATTAGATGAATATCCAAAAAGCATTAATCGAGCTAACGATAAATGGAGTGGTTACTTGTAAACAGCTTTCCGATTTTTATGATTCTTATCATGAAGATAAAGAATTTCCAGATGCAATTGATTTTCTAAGTGGAAGTATTGTAATAGATATGGGGCAATTAAAGGACGAATTGTATGCTTCTGAAGATTCACATGAGCTAGGTGCTGTGGAATATATGCAAAAGCATTACCCTTCAGCAATCCTATTGATAGATTTAATCCCTAAGGATAAGAGAAAGTTCATCCATTAAAATAAAATTTATCAATTTTAAATCTGTATGTTTGTTACAAAAAATGAAAAATTAAAGCTGATTTTGAGCTGTATTTAAGGACATATTTCTGGAATTATTTGAGATTATGAATTGTTTGTTTTTTTGAGAAAATTTAATTGGACTACAGACAAGATGCGTAAAAAAATCCTCATTGAGTATGTAGTCCAAGCCATTTAAAGGGACAATTCAACTCTTTTTTGAGGTATAATGAATCCGCAGAAGTTAATAAAAAGAACAGAATTTTGGTTTCTAAGATGCACTGGAATCGGGTATTTACTATCGCTTTAACGCAGGAAAAAGCGATAGAAATGCTGATATAACAGCACTTGACCTTAACAACAATGGGCTGTCCACTAGCCGATATTTTAACAGAATCTATCCATGACGCATTGAAAGAAGTACCAGAAGTAACGAAAGCAGAAGTAAAACTTGTCTGGTATCCCGCTTGGACGACCGATAAAATGAGCCGTTATGCACGGATCGCGTTGGGGATTCGCTGATTCCAATGCAGCGGCTGTTAGTTTCGTAAGTCGTTTGAAATAGTATGGATGTATAAGTACATTTCATTCTCTAAATAATCCGTAGAAATTTTGGAACTCTTTTATTAACTTTTAAGATAAGTTAGTAAAGGAGTTTTTTAGTTAAACAATTTTTTATTAGTATCTGTTGCATTTTCAATAAGGAAACGCGACCCCATACCTCTGTTAAACAGGAAGCTTTATAGTAAAAGAAAAGTGAGTCTGAATTTAGCGAAATGAACGATTTTCGTGCGACGACTGCTTGTCGTTTCAGAGACCATTTTTGTAAAAAATGATAAAATAATGATCGATAACTAAAGAAAAGGAATCCGGCCTATGCTATTAACAAAGAAAAAACTCTCTCGCCTAGCGGCTCCCTATAATGAAGGAGATATGAGTATTGGTTTTGCCGAATCACAAAGTATAGAAAGTATAAGCAGCAAAACGATTTTACTTGTGAATGATCGCCAAGTAATCATTTTATTTTTGAACTTTTTTCAAACAAAAGTCATTGATCACATGGCTTACACCAGAAAAGATCTAGTCAATGAGCAATTAAGTCAAGGGTTCAATGGGTTAGACGTTGTTTGGCGTTTTACAGTCCAAAATAAAAAATGGCGTTTTCGCATACTAAAGAAAATAGTCACACTAGGAAAAATGCAAAGAGAATTGATCGAGCGGCTCTAAAAGAGGGTACGTACCTAAATTGTAAAAGAATTTTGAGCGGTAATTTGATGAAGACTGATTGTCTTTTTTTCAAGGATCTCAGCGAATAGAGAATTGCTACAAATAAAATAATGACGAAACCTAAAACGGCAATTGCATTTTGCAAACTAGAAAGGTAAACTATTTTCAATGAAGAAAGGAGACGAACAATGTTAACGACTAAATTTGGTGAATTCACCTACGACAATCCCTTTATGAATGCTTCCGGCGTTCACTGTATGACCACTACGGATTTGGAGGAACTTGCAGCATCAGAAGCCGGTTCTTTTGATACAAAAAGTGCCACTTTAGCACCGCGAGAAGGAAAT
>NZ_JBDGBK010000088.1:0-14440 GCF_040910045.1 Enterococcus sp. RTP21361st1_A6_RTP21361_211029
TGAATGTGTTGTGGTAACTCTATTCTACAGAAGGGACTTCCTTTTTTCTATTTACACAAAATATTTTACACTCTCGAAGCAATTAAGCTCTACTGAATGTTTTAAACTGTCATAAAATTTGTAAATGCTAGGTAAATGAAGTGAAAAAATGTTGGTCATAGAATATGGTTTTAAGTGGAATGAATAATACATTGTGTTCTATGGTTGCGCTGGTTGGCAAACAAAGAGAGTAGTTAAAAATGAAGAAAATCAGTAGAATTTTATGGGTAATGGTAACAAGTTGTTTTGTGTTTCTATATACAGAGAAGAGTACTAATGCAAAAGAAGTTTCCATTTCAGAAGCAGACATCAGTGAAAATTATTCTGAACAGTCTGCTGTTGAAATAACTGTTGAAAGCTTAGCCAATTTAGCTTTAAACTTTGCAAAAGAATTTAAAGGAACTGAAGATTTGGTTGTTTCTTCTATAATTCCCATTTATGATACAGAAGAAAAAATTATTTCTTATAGTGTAGATTTTATTAAAGAGGGTGTGACACACGGTTACGTTATAATTGATTTAAGAATGGAAGGTACTTATATTGCTCAATTTTCTATAGAACTTGGATCAAAAAGTTTATATGATTTTTAGCAGATAAATCACAAATGAAAGTTGATAATACTGAGGAATCTTATTTAATTGAGACTTTTCCCACTGAATATAATTTAGTTGTAGAAGACAAAGATTCAGTCATCAGTACCAACGGTGAGAACTTTTCACTAAATGAATTTGAAAAGTATGTAGAAGAAGTACAGCCTGTTGCTGAAATGGAAATAGAACACTTTTCTAGATATAATTCTCGTTCTACAAAGTATGACCATGCAAGCGCGGTATTTAGTAATTATCCAAGTAATTTACACTTGACAAGTGCACATTATTTAGCAATGTTTAATGCGCTATCCCAGAGTAGATCTGAAAAAGCCACTGGGAAATACGCTTGTGCAGTACATGCATTAGCAACTATAAGTTCTTCCTATAGATTCTTTAATTCTGGAAATGATTCGGAATTAAAGGTGGCATACAATTCATTGTGGAACTATTCAGGAACTACCGTATCTTCAACCAATAATGGAATCTCTTATGGAGGGACACAACCTGACCAAATTGGACCAGCACTAGTAAAATACGCAAAAGATAAAAGTGTTAGTTTAACATATCAGAGAAAAGTGTCTCCTTCGTTTTCGGATATCCAAACGAAAATTGCACAGAGTTATCCAGTAGCATTTACTTATTTTTACTATAAACCTAACGGAAGTATTGGAGGACATACGGTATTTACCCAAGGGGCATTATCGGGCACTATGAATGGGGCACAAGCAAACTTTATTGTAGTGGCAGATGGTTGGTACGAAAATGCTACTTATTTGAATTACAGTAAGATTCCAAAAACTTTACAAAGTTACGAAATTTCAAGTTGGACTGGAAAAAAATTATTTCAATAATAGCAAAAAATTACTATGATCATTTTGCGGAGTCATTTTTAGTAAAGCTACCATTTTTTGAAAACAGTTTTTGTATGAAATGTCTATATTTTCAATGGTCAAAAGAATAAATATAATCTTAATAAATAAGACGTTCCCAAAATCATAATCGGTTTTAGGAATGTCTTATTTATTTTTAGGATAAAAAATCACTCATTTCCACCAGACTATCCATCTTTTTCATCCCCTATGTTGAAACTTTTCCTCAATGCACAATATTCTTCACCCAAAGATCGGATCGAATCAAACGATACCCAATCCCACTCTTGATCAGCTCTGCTAGTTGGCAGAACAAGTAGACTAAGACAATCGAAAGACTGGTGTGAGTGCTTAATACAAAGGCTAGAGGCAAGACGATCACCCAGGTAAAGACACTGTCAAATAAGAAGGTGATCAAGGTTTGCCCACCTGAACGTAAAATAAAATAGCTGGCATGATTAAAGGCGTACATAGGCATACACAGTGCGGCGACTTTGATGAATTGACTCGCCAGATGTTTGACTTCGGGTTCGGTTTGATAAATTTCTGGAAAGAATGGTGCGACTAGGATCATCAAAAGACCAAGTACAAGACAACTCATGACGGAAAAGAAAAGCAGCTTCCGGGCGCTGTCTTTGGCTTCTTCAAATTTAGCGGCTCCAAGAAGTTGCCCTACCATGACCGCAACGGCACCGCCGAGTGCCATGTAGACAATATTGAACAAATTGGAGACGGTGGATGAGATGTTCAAGGAAGCAATCACTGATAGTCCTCGAACAGAATAAGCTTGAATAATCATTGTCTGCCCGATCGCCCAAAGGATTTCATTTGCCATCAATGGCGATCCTTTACGCAGAATCTGTTTCACCAAATGCAAAGGGACATGGAATTGATGGTAGACCCGAATGGCAAACGGATTCTCTTCCTCATGGCGATGTACCCAATACATCGTGATAGCACATTCGACGATGCGGGCAATCAATGTGGAGATCGCGGCACCTCGCACCCCTAAAGTGGGGAAGAAAAACAAACCAAAAATCAATAAGAAATTCAATGCTGTGTTCGTGACGACAGCGATACTGCTGGCAAACATCGGTACCATGGTTTTGCCCATTTCGCGTAAAGAACTGGCATAAGCTTGAGAAATAGCAAAAAACGGCAGACTAAACAAAAGAATGACTAGAAATTCTTTGGCAGACGTCAAAGCAAGTGTCAGTTCTGCACTGTCACCGGTACCGTGTAAATATAAGCGAATCAAAAAATCTTGGCAAAAAAACAGCAGCCCCATCGCCAACAAACAAATCAAAAGATTGCCCGCTAGCTTGAAACGAAAGGCATCTCGCATCCCTTGATAATCCTTTTTCCCATAAAATTGGGTACCAAAAATACTACCGGCAGAAACAATGCCAAAGATACTTAAGTTAAAAACGAAAATTAGTTGGTTAACGATCGCCACGCCAGACATTTGGGCCGTTCCGATTTGTCCTACCATTAAATTGTCTAATAAACCGACAAAATTAGTGATGGCATTTTGGATCATGATCGGAATGGCGATCGTTAAAACAGTCCTGTAAAAAGCTTTGTTTCCAATAAATTTTTGCATGGTTCCTCCATAAACAATAAAAATTTCGATATGTTCAATTAGTATAGCAAAAAGTGATTCGAGAAAAAAGAAGAGTTCTATGATGAGAGGATTAAGAAAGAAGTTTTTAGCGTATCGTCTCCTCAACGAAAGATGCTGGTTACAGAATGTGGAACATGCAAAGCTTATTCCATTCTACTAGAATAGTTATCTTAGGTAATGATGGTCTGTTCCATTGGAAGGGTCTTTTTTACGTACTTCTAGCCTAGATTTGCTGATATGGATTATAAATTTTATACTCTCTACAAAGCTTGTGAGATCGATTGCTGGGAGTTTACACTAGCTTGGTAATATGTCATATATATTTGACAGAAAAAGAGATAAGTAGTACGCTTGTGTCACATATATATGACTAAATAGGAGAAAAGAATGAATAGAGTCCGAGAATTTCGACAGAAGATGAATTTATCTCAGAATGCTTTAGCTAAAGAGATTGGGGTGGCAAGACAAACGATCAATTTGATTGAAAATAATAAGTATAATCCTTCTCTTGATTTATGTATTAAGCTTGCTAAAGTACTGCAAACGGATTTAAATTCTTTGTTTTGGGAGGTTGAAAGTGATGAAGGCTAAAGAAGGATTGGCAGTAAAAATAATCAAGCGGTTTTATGGTATTTCTGGTGTCTTAGATGAATACAAAAAAAGCCAAGTAGAACATATTGGCAATAATGCGTTTATGCTGATGTTTGGGTATACGCTGGTTGCTAATTTACTGGTAACGGTTTTTGCATCTAAGAAACCAGAGCTGGCGTTATGGATTTTTATTGGCTGTAATATATTCTTTACAGTCTTTATCGTTTGCGGTTATGTTCTGTTTGCCACGGCACGCTTAAAATTGACAGAAAACGAAGTATAAGCCAAAGAGATGGCAAAAGAAAAGAAGAAGACGATTCTTAAAGGAATTGGACTAGGTATCTACTTTGCAATTGCGATTCACTTATTGAATGGAGTACTTAGTATGATGTTGGATGAAGAAGATTTCCTTCCGTACATCGTTTCACCAGACAGGATCATTGCTTCCATTCTCGGAGGTTGCTTTTTTGGAGGTATGATGTATCTTGTGTTGCGGTTAAGGTTGAAAAAAATAGAAGAATAGTGAAAAATATTTAACGAACAGTCAATCAGAACCATAGTAAAATATAGCTGGGAGCGGCTGAAATCAAGCGAGTTGCTTTCTTTTTTTATTGTTTGTCTTGAAGGTAATTAGGAGGGAGGCTATCAACGTGAAAAAGATGGTAGCTAATGAAAAGATCGATTGGTTGTATTCGATTATTTTTTTCTTGTTAGGCTTGTTTCTGTTATTTGTATGTAATGTATTTGACTTTTATTATGAATGGACCTCTTTTTTAGGGTTTATGGTGGTCATTTCTTCGATAAACGTACCAACGGCTCTCAGAAGAAAAAAACAAATCCAAAAAATCGATGAACTAAGAAAAGAATTGAACTTATCGATTGAAGAAGTAAGAGCGATGGCTGACATTGGAAAGTATGATTTGGTGAATTGGGACTGGAAGAATGCATTTATCTCCCCTAGGAAGTTGTATTTGTTAGAGGACACTTTAGAAAAAATGTATCTAATAAAATTCGGCAAAGAGTTTGAAATGAAGTAGGCGAGTACAAATGGAAGTAGTTTTAATGACAAATGGCATAGCATTAGTGGGTTTTCATTGGTTCTCAAGTGTATTGATCTTGAACTGTTTCTTCTCCTGATTCAATAAATAGCTGTTCAAAGTTAATCAAGATGGATATGTCTAACGGTTTCATTGATGCATAATCACCTGATTAAATAACAATCAGTCGAGAAAACGAACACGTTCATATCCTATTTCCTGGCACTTTCCAAAAGTTGGAAAGTGTTTTTTGCTGTTCAATGATGTCATGCGGGGAATCGATTTCTGATACATTGAGGTGAAGGGTATCTGTCAGTTGGATTAGTGTCATAAAATAAAAAAAGCAGAAAAAATGGCATCGAGATGTTGTAAAGGGACGACTTAGTGCAATAATTAATGGGTCCACGTTGCGGTTTTGAGGGGGGATAAGCTTGTGAATAAGTTGATGAGTTGTTAAATTACGATCATTTGCACTAAGTTAAGTGCAAACATTTCATATTGTGACTAGTTAAGAAAACGCTTATATTTAGCGGTGTAAGGAGCGAGAACGATGCAGCAGCTTACCAAAAGAGAAAGCCAACTTTTGATTTACTTGTTAGAAATGACAGAACCGGTAACGATCAAACAGTTAGCTGAAAAAGAAAGTGTCAGTGTACGAACGATCAAATATGATCTGGAGGATATCCGTGATTGGTTGATTGAGCGGAATCAAGAACTGCACAGCAAACGGAGCCAGGGTATTTGGCTAAGTGTGAGTGATTCTGATCGAATCAAACTAAAAAGCGAATTGATGGATGTCAATCGTCTGGAGCTGTTTGCCGATCAAGGCTTACGGATCAATCGCCTGTTAATCATGCTTCTTGTTACCAAGGAAGCGATCACGGCTCTAAAGCTGGCCAATGCGCTAGAAGTAAGTAAAGATACGATCATGAATGATTTGGATGAGTTGGAATACCATTATCTCAAAGAAGGCTTAGTTCTGAATCGCCAGACACGAAAGGGATTTTGGATCACTGGCAAGGAACGCCTAGTACGATTAACGATCGAGGAGATTTTGCAAAAAGAGTTTACAGACTATGACATTTATAAATTAATGGCTTTATTGCTAAATGGCAGAGAAACGGAATGCTTCGAAATGTATTCTGCGAAGGCAACACCGTTGCAGGAGGTCTTTAATCAAGTCATCATTCGGATGAGGTACTTACTAGAATCTGAAAATCTGGAAAAACTAAATTATGCGGAACTACTAAATATCCTGATCCGTGTAGCGATTGCCACTGTTCGCTTGCGCAAAGAATCCACGATTGGACGGTACCAATTGATCCGGGAACACGAAATAGACAAACATGATCTTTCGTATCGTGTGATGCAGCAGGTGTTTGATTACTATCAATTGCCCTTGTTTGAAGATGAGTATGACTATATTTATAGTGATACCTTTGATACGATCCATCAGCAAGATGTCATGAAATTGGTAGAGAATATAATTTATAAGGTAAGCAAGAAAATCAATTTTCCGTTTTATCAAGACCCTCAATTATTGACGAATCTCTACGCCCATTTGTCTATGCGTCTCTCAAGAAGGAAAAATTTTGTCAATGAGTACAATCCGTTTAAAGAGGACATCAAACAGAAATATCCTGAATTGTTTGCTGCTATCAATCAAGCAGCACTCCAAGAAATAAACGAGAAACTCTTGATCAATGATTCTTTTGTTGCCTACATTGCGTTGCACTTTCTGGTTTCCTACGAAAGAGAAGAAGACTTGCGAAGTGTTCGAGCGGTTTACGTTTGTTCAACGGGTTTAGGTGTGACGAGTTTAATTAAGCAAAAGATCAACGAAGAATTGAACAATATTACTATTGTGGCTTTTGCTTCAGTCTTAAATGCACAAGAGGTGATTGCCGCGAAGGATCCGGATCTAGTCATTAGTATTTTTCCGATCAATGGCATTGATCGGCCTTTCATCAAAGTCCATCCACTGCCGACTGAGCAGGATCTGCAAAACATCCAGCAGATGATCAAAAAAATCCTCGCTTCAACAAGTCAGGATAGGCGGCACAAATTAGTTCTCAATGAAGCACCTATCAATAAGGGGACTCTGGAAGACTTCAGCAAGGAACTGATTTTAAAGGCATATACGATCTATGAACAGTTACTTGTCACATTAGAGTCTGAATTGATCCAAGAATACCGAGAAGCCTTTTTGCTTCATGTTTTCTTGATGGTCCATCGCATCACCTTTGATCAGCAATATTTAGCAGAAGGCAGCCAAGTCGACCAAATCATTTTGAACCGAGAAGCGTTGGTAGGAGAAATTGAAGCAATTTTTGCTGAAAATAATTTAGGCATCAACAAATCAGAAATCAGCGCATTATTTTCATATATAAAAGAAGGAGCGTCAAGCTAGTGAAACTGTCAGCAGAAGCGATAACTATGATCGAGGAAAGTCAAAACCAGGAAAAATTAAAACAAGTGATTGCTTTAGTCGAAGAGCGACTTGCGGAATATGCCATTGAACCTACTGAACTTCAGTGGACGATTCTGATCAATCACTTGAATGAGATGCTGAAACGCTCTCAAAAAGGAGAAAAGATTCCCGCTGTTGATCGGGAATTGTTCCGAGAAGTATCCAAAGAAGCCATTGCGATTTCCGACGAGGTCGTTCGAACGATTGGTCATTTAAGTGAAGATGAGATCTATGTTTTATCGATTCATTTTGAAACAGCAAAAAATAATTAATATTTGGGAGGAAACAATCATGATTACAGTAGTTATTGCAGATCGTATGGGAAAAGGACAAAACGTAGCTAAAGGTGTAGAAGCAGCTGGCGGCAAGGCAGTTGTTGTTCCGGGAATGGGCGCAGATATGCGTTTAGGTGATGTCATGCAACAAGAGAATGCCGATATGGGAATTTCTTTTTGCGGGAGCGGTGGGGCTGGAGCCTTAACAGCCGCAAATAAATATGGGTATCCAGAACGTCATGGGATGCGTTCGATTGAAGAAGGGATCACCGCCATCAAAGATGGGAAAACCGTGCTAGGTTTCGGTTTTATGGATCAAGAGGAATTAGGGAAACGGTTGACGGAAGAATTTATCAAAAAGCACGGAAAATAGAAAGAGGGCATACGAGATGAGCGTTCAAAAGACAACTCAGCAAAAAGTCATCGTCTCCGGTAAAGGAGAAACTAAGCAACATGCCTTTGCATCAGCACTCGCAGAGATCCAAAACAAACTAATGGCATCGGCGAAAGTATTATTGCGCATCGAACCAATCAATGTGGAGGTGTTGAAGGCGGTCGAAAACAAATACACAGAACGCTTTCTATTCTTCTTTTTTCCCCGGCAACGAGTGAATTATGAAGTCGAACTTTCTGTCACGGTAACTGTGACAGAAATACGTTTGGCAGACGTACCATTCACTCAACACCTAACAGAAGACCCCAATGGGATTGTTTTACCGTTTGTAACGAAAAAAGTTTGATTTGAATCATAAGGAGGAGGGAATAACGTGGATTTTGTCATTATTTTAACTAAATCGATCATCATCGGGGGCTTACTCGGTTTCTCTGCATCTGTTGGAGCAGCTCGTATGTTTCATGCACCCAGTACGCAAGGATTAGGAGCTTTTAGAACATTAGGGGAGATGAATGCCTGCATGGGGGATGCTGCCTCCCATTTTTCCTTTGGATTAGGTTTTTTCTTTAATGCTTGGGCTTCTTCAGTTGGCGCTGGAGCTTTCACGCAAGATGTGACCCACCGCATCGTGCCTAACTGGGCAGCTGCGGCTCTCTTAGCCAAAAACAAAGATGTCAGCCAGACAATGCATGATCCGAAAAAAATGGGGATCATTGGCGCTGTTATTGGCGCGTTAGTAGTCGCTTTCTTGAATACGACAGCTGCAGCGATTCCAGAGGCGTTACAAGTAACCGCTGTTTCCGTGTTGGTACCGGCAGCGACGATTCTGATCAATACCGTGATGCCAGTGATCTTCTGGTTGGCGGCTTTAGATGCAGGGAAACGAACAGGTTTCTGGGGGACGCTTTTTGGCGGGATTGCGCAACTGATCATGGGCAATGCGGTTCCTGGCGTTGTTCTAGGAATCTTAATCGGTAAAGGCGTCGATGAGAGTGGTTGGAATCGGGTCACGAAGAGTATGATGATTGCGATTGTTTTACTCTTTGTTTTCAGCGGATTTTTCCGTGGATTTGATATGGAAATGATCAAGAGTTTCCAACTTCAAGTACCTCATTGGCTTGATAACTTGCACAACATCTTTAGTGTGAAATAGGAGGGAAATCATGGAGACAGAAGAACAGGTAAAAGCAGTAGAAGCAAAACGGCAAAAGAGTTTTTGGTTTGCAGACTGGTCTTTCCCATTGATCGTAGGAATCATGTCAGCGGCTGTATTCTCAGGAACCCATATGTATGTCGTGTATGGCGTCGGTGCATTCAATGAAGTTTCGATCGTTGCGATGCTAAAAGCCGGCTTGGATGGCGGTTCCTATGGGGCTGCGGCAGCTTTTGGGGCGAGTTTCTTATTTGCTCGGATCTTAGAAGGCTCTTTGGTAGGGATCTTGGACTTAGGCGGTTCGATTTTGACTGGGATCGGGATTGGCGTTCCAGCCATTCTCCTAAGCATGAAGATAACAGCACCAATCGATAATTTTGCCCTCTCGTTATTGACTGGGTTGGTCTTGGGTCTGATCGTTGGCGGCATTATCGTGTTGATCCGCAAATTCACCATCAATCAGTCAAATTCAACTTTTGGTGCGGATGTCATGATGGGCGCCGGCAATTCCTCCGGCCGATTTTTGGGCCCATTGATCATTTTGAGTGCTTGTGCGGCCTCTATTCCCATTGGTATTGGGGCGACATTAGGCGCGTTGGCTTTTTATGCTTGGAAAAAACCAATTGCCGGTGGTGCTATTCTAGGCGCAATGATCTTAGGTGCGATCTTCCCAGCGGTAATTCAATAGAAAGAAGGCAATGAAATGTTTGATACTTTAATCAAAAATGGCAAATTAATCGACGGCAGGAAAGTGGAAGTTGCGTTGGAAAAAGGCGTAATCAAAGCAGTTGCTGCCGAAATCAATGAGCCAGCACGAGAAGTGATTGATCTATCCGGCAATTCCTATCTCTCTGCCGGTTGGATCGATGACCACGTTCACTGTTATGAAAAGATGAATCTTTATTATGATTATCCGGATCAAATAGGGGTCCAAAAGGGAGTAACAACGGTTATTGATGCAGGGACTACGGGCGCAGAAAATATTCGCGATTTTTATCAACTGACGAAATCGGTCAAAACCAATGTGTACGCACTAATGAACATTTCTAAATGGGGGATCGTGGAACAAGATGAACTTGCTGACCTGACAAAAATCCAAGAAGATCTAGTCAGAGCTGCATTAGCAGAGCTTCCGGAATTTATTGTAGGGATCAAGGCAAGAATGAGCAAAACAGTTGTCGGCGAGAATGGCATCACGCCACTAGAGTTAGCCAAAAAAATCCAATCAGAAAACAATGACTTGCCATTGATGGTTCATATTGGTTCGGCGCCTCCTGAATTAGAAGAAGTATTGACAAGAATGGAAAAAGGCGACGTATTGACCCATTGTTTTAATGGAAAACCGAACGGCATTTTAGACCAAGCCACGGATCAAATCAAAGACTTTGTTTGGGATGCGTATAAAAAAGGCGTTGTCTTTGATATCGGTCATGGAACAGACAGCTTTAATTTCCACGTTGCTGAAACTGCCTTAAAAGCAGGTCTCAAAGCCAACTCGATCAGTACAGATATTTATATCCGCAATCGTACGAATGGTCCAGTCTTTGATCTGGCTACTACGCTGGAAAAAATGAGAGTAGTAGGCTACTCGTGGGAAGAGATTATTGAGAAAGTCACCTCAGTTCCTGCCAAAAACTTCCACTTGGCGAAGAAAGGTCAATTGACTGTTGGTTTTGATGCCGATTTGACGATCTTTGAGATTGTCGAAAATGAAAAAGAACTGAAAGATTCCAATGGGGTTACACGGATAGCGAAAGAACAAATTGTTCCAGTCCAAACAATTATTGGAGGCGTCATTTATGACAATTAGCTATGAAAAGTTTGCTTTAAAGGAAGTCATCAATGCCTCGGGAAAAATGACGATACTCGGTGTCTCGAAAGTATCTGAAAATGTGCTAGCCGCACAACGATTTGGCGGTGAACATTTTTTTGAAATGAGTGATCTGACTGTGAAAACTGGCGCCTACCTTTCTCAGTTATTGAAGGTGGAAGATGCGCAGATTGTTTCTTCTGCTTCAGCAGGGATTGCCCAATCTGTCGCGGCTTTGATTGGTCAAGGCGACCTGTACCATGTTTATCATCCCTACACCAAAAAAATCACGAGACGGGAGATCGTCGTACCTAAGGGTCACAATGTAGACTACGGCACACCGGTTGAAGTAATGGTTGCTCAAGGGGGTGGACAAGTCGTCGAAGCGGGATATGCAAATATGTGTACACCGGCGCATGTCGCTAGGATGATCACGGAAGAAACAGCCGCACTTCTATATATTAAAAGCCATCATACCGTGCAGAAAAGTATGCTAACGGTGTCGGAGATGGTAGAAGTTGCCAAAGCCCATCACTTGCCATTGATCGTTGACGCAGCCGCGGAAGAAGACTTGTTCAAATACAGCGAAATGGGTGCCGACCTTGTTATCTATTCTGGCGCCAAAGCAATCGAAGGTCCGAGTGCCGGTCTGGTCATAGGGAAAAAGGAATACATTCAATGGATTCGTCTACAGTCTAAAGGGATCGGTCGGGCAATGAAAATCGGCAAAGACAATATTTTAGGCTTTACACAAGCAGTAGAAGATTACCTGCAAAATGGCAGTGAATCCGGTGAGTCCATGAAACAACGATTGGCACCTTTCGTGGCAGCGATCAATCAACTTCCTGATTTATCAGCGAAAATCGTTCAAGATGGCGCCGGGAGAGATATTTATCGTGCAAGTGTCACGGTTGCTGGCAAGAAATCTGCGAAAGAAGTCATTGAAGAACTAAAGGCACAAAACCCAGCAGTCTACACACGGGAATATCAAGCAAATAACGGAATTATTGAGTTTGATATTCGCTCGGTCAACCAAAACGAAATGGAAAAAATCATTAAACGCTTAAAAGAAATCATGTAGGAGGCTTTTAAATTGTCAGTTATTCCAAATTATTATAAAGATCGCGTATGTTTAAATGTATTGGCTCATTCAGTTGAAAATGCGAAAGCTTGTTATGAAGCAGCAGCAGGACATGTCGTACTAGGTGTGTTATCCAAAAACTATACTAGCGATGAAGCAGCGATCGAAGACATGAAAAAATATCAAGCGGCAACGGATAATGCATTGTCCGTTGGGTTGGGCGCCGGAGATCCCAACCAAAGTCAGATGGTTTCCCGTCTATCTGGTACTTTACAACCGCAACATGTCAACCAAGTATTCACTGGTGTAGGAACTTCCCGTGCTTTATTGGGACAAAACGATACAGTCATCAATGGATTGGTTTCACCAACAGGCAAGGTAGGGTACGTCAATATTGCCACTGGACCTTTAAGTTCACAGGCACCGGCGGCAGAGGTTCCCATCGAGACCGCCATTAAAATGCTGCAAGATATGGGTGGAAGCTCCATTAAATACTTCCCAATGAAAGGGTTAGCGCACAAAGAAGAATTCAAAGCAGTTGCGGAAGCTTGCGCCAAATATGATTTTTATTTAGAACCAACCGGAGGAATTGATCTGGAAAACTTCGAAGAAATTCTGCAAATCGCCATTGATGCAGGCGTTAAAAAAGTGATTCCGCATATTTACAGTTCGATTATTGACAAAGAAACTGGCGATACTCGACCAGAAGATGTGAAAACATTATTCGACATGGTCAAGAAAATCGTCAAATAAGTGAAGCATAAAGACTGTTTACTAGATGGGGAATCAGTCATTGGTAAGACACTCAGAGATGGGTGTCTTTTTTGCGTCAAGATTGCTACAAAAACAACTAAGAGACAAGTTTTCTATGTCCGCTTTGATTGCTCTTTGTAACCTAACCACTGGTTAATTTTTTTTAGAAAATAGAATCATTTAATCAATTGTTGCGTGTTCCGATTCTTGTTATGATCAAAGCAGTTACCACTATCAACCGAAAAGGAGACCACAGCGATGGAGATGAGGGAAGTGATTCGCCAGTATCGGAAGAAGAAAGGATTGACACAATAAGAGCTAGCCAAGCGCCTTGGTGTGACAGCGCCAGCAGTAAATAAGTGGGAAAAGGGGCATTCACATCCAGATATCTTGTTGCTAGCGCCAATTGCACGCTTACTAGACATTAGTCTTGATACGTTATTCTCATTTGAAAAAGAACTCACGATAACCGAAATCAATCAGATCATTCGTGAACTGGATCATAAGCTCAAAAAACAACCTTTTGAAGATGTATTTCGCTGGGCCAAAGAAATTTTGGATACCTACCCAAATTGTGAACAATTGATTGGCCAAGTAGCACTGCTTTTAGATGTACAGCTATTGGAACAAGCTGTTCCCGCTAAAGAAACATACCAGAAGCACATTCATCGTTGGTACGAACGGGCGTTAGAAAGTCGGGATGAAGATACCAGAAATCGAGCAGCCGATTCTTTGTTTGGATTTTACGTACGAAAAGAAGCGTACGAGAAAGCAGAAAGCTATCTCCATTATTTTTCCAATCAGAACCCAGAGAAAAAAAGCAAACAAGCCTATCTTTACAGAAAGACCGGACGAGTGGCAGAAGCCTATCAAGCTTATGAGGAGCTGCTGTTTTCTGGTTATCAAAGGATGAGTATGGTATTCCAACAATTATATCTTTTGGCGATGAAGGATGAGAATAAAGCAAAGGCGCATCTGCTAGTGAAGAAACAGTCAGAATTGGCAAAATTATTTGAAATGGGGGAATATCACGAGGTATCCAGTGATCTTGACTTAGCTATTGCAGAAAAGGATGCGGATCGAACGATAGAAACAATGGAGAAAATCCTCGCCAGTGTTGCTAAAATCAACGATTTCACCCATTCAACGTTGTATGAACACATGACATTTAAGGAAATCGACAGCAACTTCGTTAACGAACTTTACGAGAATTTATTCCGCATGTTTAGTGATGAAGAAACCTTTTCTTGGTTGAAGACGAATGAACGATGGCAAGTGTTGGTAGGCAAGAGCAGATAAAGAAAGCGTGCTTTTCCAGTAATAAAAATCGACACAAGAACTGTTCCAATTAGTCATAAAAGACATGCAAGTTCTTCCAATAGGTAAAGTAAGAACAAGATAAAATGAGCAAATAAGTGTTAGTTAATTTGACGGCAATGTATTTGGTTAATCATTCAGGAAATCTTCTTGCTATTTTTACAGATCATTGAAACGCTTCATTATCTCTTGCTGTTTGGTAGGGTGTACCGGGGATTATCCAATGCTTAAGAGACAAAAAAGCGTTAAGTTTTGTAGCTGAAATCTATAATTGACAACCTTGCTAATCACCCTAATAAAAACATTTTTTCAGATAATTTTGAGATAGGAATAAAAAGCAGCTCATCAGTAGGTGAGCTGCTTTCAGACTGTAGACAAAGTCCATTTTATGGATGATGTCTACAGTCTTTTCTTTTATAATAGATTTATGAAAACGA
>NZ_JBDGBK010000089.1:0-14267 GCF_040910045.1 Enterococcus sp. RTP21361st1_A6_RTP21361_211029
CAGCTGTCACATTCTGTGTTTGATGGTGAAAATTGAATCCCGTTGCGTAGAGCATCAGTACAAAGAAATAATCTGGTTTTGGCAAGCGGTAGATTTTGGAAAGTAAAAAAGCCGTGAAGGATAAGCAGCCGATAATAAACGGTGCACTCCAAGGAATCAATGAAGTAATCGCCCCTAAAATAAAAGCACTCAACAATGCAAAACCGTGGATCAGGATTGCTTTTATATTGTAACTGAAGGAACGGTGCTGAAAAGCCAAATAAGAAAAAGCTCCCATGGCTCCAACAGAACAAATCATGGGGTCTTTGGAAAGAATCCCAGTAATCAAAGGAACGCCCATTGCGATGCCAGAGCCCAATGGACGTAATAGTTTGGTAGTTAAATTCATGACATTCCTCCTCTAGCCCCTATTGGGAGCGACATCTTTTATAAGTGGTTGTTTGGGAAAAAATTAGTATGTAAATGATCAGAAGAAAACAAGATCTTCAATGAAAAACACGGCATAACTGATGAAGCAAGCTATAGAAGATGAAAGATTTTTAACAATGGAAAAACAAGCAGCGACTTTCTAGCAGAGAAGCAACGGCCTCCCTATCAATTATAGGAATGAAAATCGAAATATGCAAATTTTTCAAGAAAGTTTCGTGAATCACTTGATCTCAGTTAATCTATCAGAAAAGACGATGCTCTCTCATTGCCGTCAATTATGCGGTTCAAGTGATATAAAAAAGATCAAAACTATTCTGGAGCAAACAAGAAGTTGCACTCAGTAAGTTTTGATCGAATCATTTTATTCCTCTATCTCCTTTAGGATAGGAAAAATTTAGTCCTCTTTTATTTTACAGATGCACTAGAAACAGCATCGACTACGACAGCCTCTGACGCACCAGTTGTCGTAGCTGACTCTGCGTTATCTTCGTGGACAGAAGCACTGGTAACAGCATCTGAGTTCTCGTGAACAGAAGCGCTAGAGACAGCATCTTCGTTTCCCACCAATTTTTGACCGGTTTGTTGCAGATACCATTCAATGATTGGTTTGAAATCTAGAATATACTCGTTGATACCTGCATATTCGCCATTTTCATTATGCATGGCTTGGTAATTGTGGACAATGTATTTCTCTGGAACCTGTTTTGGTACATGAACCCGAACAGCATCTGTAGCGCCGCTGCGCAATTGTTGGATCACCCATTCCACATTTTTATATGATTTTTCAGGGTGACAGTTTGCTAATGGATTGCCCACCTGACCGGGAACACGAGCTGCCAACATTTCATGGGCTTCTTGACGCAAGTTATAATACAAGAATTGATTATTGCTATCCGCAAAGGTCAACTCCATCGGCATTGAATCTAAAAAATAATTGATTTGATCGACGGTCAATAATCCACGATTTAACTGAACATAAGTATTTCCAGAAACGGCCCCTACTGCTTCTGCAGCTTTCTCAAGCCATTGATCATCAGACATATCAACGCCTTCCACCGTTGTAGCGATCTTCCCAGTCGCATGTAAATCTTCTGGTGGCAATTGTTTAGGTCCAGCTAATGCAGAGACTACGTTAATAAATTTGACGAAGCTTGCTAACGTGCTGCCTAAAAAATCAATTGTTCGTTGATCGATCAGATTCCCATCTTCATCAAAAGCTTCTTTTGACTTTCCTAGTAAAAACTCATTCCCCGGCATCACAAGTGCATTGACTCCTGGGGCATCCAAGATTTGACGCAAATGCAACTGTGATCTGGAAGTTCCTTGATCATAATACGAAGCACCCACGACCATTACTGGCTTATTTTCAAGAGGATGAATCTTAAATGAAAGCCATTCCAAGACACTTTTCAGGCCTGCTGGTACTGTATGATTGTGCTCTGGTGTAGCAATGATTACGCCATCGGCTAAAATGATTTTTCGATTTAGTTGCTGGATCTCTGGACTGTTCGTTTGATCATCATCTTGATTGAATAATGGCAAATCTTTGATTTCGACCAGTTCCAAAGTAAAAAGTTCGGTGAATTGTTTTTTGATGAATGTTAATAATTTTCGATTGGTTGAAACTTCTGCTGTTGATCCGACGATACCGATTAATTTCATCTTTTCTATCTCCTATCGCAATTAAATGGTTTCCCAAGAAAAATTTTCTGCTTCACGTTTATTGGCTTGATGGGCATGTTGTAACTGACTTGTGATCGTCACAAACAAGAGAAAATCACTGAATAGTTCCCGCAATTTTGTTACTTGCTCTTCATCTTTCAGGCGTCCTTGTTCATCAAAAGCTTGCAATGAGTGCCCCAAAAGAAATTCTGAACTTGGCATGATCCGTGCTTTTAATTCCGGTGAATCTAAAATCTGCCGCAAATGAGCCTGTGCTCTGGAAGACCCTAGTGTGCCATACGACGCCCCTGTGATCATAACGGGCTTATCAACAAAAGGAAAAATACCATAAGAAAGCCAATTCAAGGCATTGATCAGCGAAGCTGGAACGGCGTGGTCATATTCTGGGGTACTGATGATCACGCCATCAGCAGCTTCAATTTTTTCTGCAATCCTTCTGACTGCTTCCGGCAACTCATGGTCTTCCGGCTTATTGAATAAGGGAAGACCGGCGATTTCGACAAGTTCGATCTCCGCTTCACTAGCAAAAAAGTTTTTCATGAAGTTTAACAAATCGCGATTCGTTGATCGTGATGAGTTGGTTCCTACTAAGCCTATAAATTTCATTTTTTATTCTTCCTTTCCAAAATAATTTTCTTTGATCCCTGACGTGTGGCAGACCCGATTCTCCCTTGTGACAAAGATTCCTTCGATTCCGGTCTGAGCTTTCAATTGATCCACCACTTGAACTATCGGTTTACCAAATAAACGAGTTGTCCAGATTTCTCCTTCCAACGATGACTTAGAAACAATGGTCAGACTCGCTAAGTCACTTTTGGTTGGAAAGCCTGTTTTTGGATCAATGATGTGATGATAAACGGATGCTCCTTGCTGTAAATAGCGTTCATAGATACCAGAAGTCACAAGAGAGGCATTCTTGACTTTGATGATCTCCAATGATTGCTGCCTTGTTCCTTGGGGGTCTCTTATACCTATACGCCAAAAACCATCCTGATGTTTTGGAGACGCGCCATAGGTCACGATATTACCACCTAAATTGATCAAAGCATAAACAGCATGGTTCTGATGACAGTACATTCGTAATTTATCAGCAATGTAGCCCTTAGCTAATGAACCGAGGTCTAGCAGCATTCCCTGTTTTTCCAAGAAGACACTTTGCTCTTCCTCATTCAGACGAATTTGTTGCGGGTCTGTCAATGGCAGTAGTGCAGTTACTTCTGAGGGTGTGAGGACTTTTGCATCCGTAAATCCGATCCGCCATCTTTGGACAAGAGGACCAATCGCAATATTCAAGTGACTGTCTGCTGCGCAACTATGATATTTGCCGATTTTGATTAGCTCATAAAGTTCTGGATCGACGACCACAGGATGTTGACCAGCTGCGTGATTCACCGCCATCAATTCTGAGTGGGGATCGTTTGCGCTAAATCGTGTTTCATATTCATGCAGCAGGCGTTCTAATTCTGATAGCAACCACATTGGATCGTTATGGGCAACTTGTAATGTGATGGTTGTACCCATTCGATGAATGACCCTTGTTTCTTCTCGAAAAAAGTTTTCACCCATTTGTATCCCTTCTTTGATTCCAAAAATCAAACGACTCGCTAGCGAACCATCATTTTTGTTAGTATTTTCACAATCAGAGAATACTCCTTTAAAACATTTTTGTCAATATTATTATATATTTTTTTATATACAAAGCCGCGCTAATTTTATATAAAAAAAGAACAACCTTCGATCTTTCGTTGCTAGATCAAAGGTTGTTCCCTATAAAACGGATCAAAAATAACGACTCATTTTCATTTGCTTTAGTCATGCATCATTATAGCTGTTTTTTCATCTGATTTAACTCATTGATCAACAGCCGATTTTTGTTGATTTTTGCAAACGCAAGTGCATCTTGTATCAATTCTAGAATGACAGAAGCTGGTTCGCCGGCAGCTTGGGCATTTTTGGCCAACTGTGCAGCTGCACGGGCCAGATAATAGGTCAAATGATTCTCTGAGCAAATGGCGATCGCATAATTTAATAGTGCGTTGCTGGTTTCAAGATCATTCGTTTGCGCGTAAAAAACCCCGCAATGGAAAACGATATTCAAAACGCGCCAGATGTCTTCCGTTGTTTGGATGGGATACGTATAAATTTCGCTAAATACTTTATCGAAATATACTTCCGCTTTTTCCAACTCAGCTTCACGCGCATAAGCGATGCCGATCCCCGTGTAGGCCAGCAGTTGAAATACTGTGTCGGTCGTCTTTGACATCAGCAATTGATCAAAATGGAACAAGACATCCGTGAACGGCGCCTGGTTAAAAACCATCTCGAATCCTTTAAGATAATAATAACGAGCTCTTAAATCGGCGTCTTTGATCGTTTTGGGATCGATTTTCTCCAAAATTTGAGCCAATTGTTCAAATTCACTGGTAATCAGCGAAAATTCAGCTTTTTCTAGTTGTTCATCTAGTTGTGAATTCACCACATTGATTGAAGAAAAAAGATCCACTAAAGGCAGATTGATTCGATTGCATAACTTGATCAATATTTTCAAGGAAGGGACTTGTCCATTATTTTCAAACCTGCTCAGAGTTGCTTGTGTGCAAATACCCTCTGAAAGTTCTTTTTGTGACATCCCAACAGCCTTTCGTGCTGCAATAAATTTCTCTACATTCAATTGCCTTTCCCCTCTCTGCTTCAACTTTGGCAGCCATTCAGTATCGATATGATTTTAGCATGTTTTTTTGAAAACAGGCACCCTCTTTTGATTTTATTTTTCACTTGTGAAGGGGAAGACTCTATGGAACAATCACTTTTCTGAGAAATCGCCTTTTACGACAGCCCGCTGGGTTTGATAGCTTCCTTTCTCTTTTCCTGTACGTATCTCGGCTAGCTTTGTTTCGATCATTTTCATAATTTTGTTCAAGTTTTGAGGGTCTGCTACAAAATCTAGTTCATCCCCATCGATCTGCATTTTCGGACAGACATCAAAATTTTCATACCAAGCATCATAACGTTCGTTCAACAATTTGTAGTAATCATACAAACTTGGATCATTTGCCACCTGTTCATACGAACGTCCTCGCTTACCGATCCGATCGATCATAGTCTCCAAAGAAACTTTGATGTGGATCATCAAGTCTGGTTGTTTCATTGGGGCGGAGTCTTCCAACTCACGCAGCATCGTGTTCAATAAATTGTCGTATTGCTCGACTTCCATTGGTGAGATCCTTCCAAGATCTGCATTCAAATGAAACATCATGCTGTCTTCATAAATCGAACGGTCGATCACATTGTCATCGTGAGACAAGGCTTCCCGCATTGCAAGAAAACTTTTATTCAAAAAAAAGATTTGCAACAAAAAAGCATATCTTTCTGGATTTGAGTAGAACAATGGTAACACATCGTTGTCCTCAACATTTTCATAAAATGGTTTTGAAGCCATTTCCTTCGATAAAAAATCGGTCAAACTACTTTTACCTGCTCCAATCGTTCCTGCTATCAATAACACATGCATCCATCCTTCTTACTAAAATATCGTTGAGCCATCCTTGTCTCGCTTTTTCCCTCACTGATAAACCTAACACTGAAGCTGATTCAAAACGTAGGCGTATCTTTACATGGCATTTGGTTAGCAGCAAAATACTCATAAAAGACCTTGTTTACTGATTTCTCTTTGATAACAAAAGATTTCTCGCGACTAATGTCTCAGTGGCAACCTCTCTAGTGTATCAAATCCAGCAGGTATTACAAGATTGAAGGTCCTTTTTCCAATAACGGGCACTCTTCTGCTAACAGGTTGTCGTCTAAACTCGTGCGTTTCTCAGAGTCGTAATGGCGGATTCTTTATGCTTGTTTGCCTCACTTCGACACAAATCCCTGCTAAACGATTATGACAAAAACAGCGCTCCTTCCAAACTTCAAGATCCATTTTACCTAATCTTTAAAAAAAGTAAATACAATATATAGTGAACAGAGTGTAAGAAAAAGATTAAAAAATACTATATATTGTGAAGTAATGGTATCTAAAGGAAGGAAATATTCAGTCACTGCAGCTGATTTTGTTATTCATCCTTTCCCCCAAAAAACACAACACCTGCTCTCCTATCAGAAAAAAGAGCAGGTATTGTGTTTAGAATGTTGCTATTCCACTTCAATGGATCAGCAATCAGTCGTTTTTGTCCCCTTGAATCAAAAAACAAACTCTAGCTAGGATATATCCTTTGTGTCAGTGAACTGATTTGCGCCCCTTTCCACTAAAGAATATCTTTCCATGATCCTTAACGTAAGATTTCGATCGTTTTCTCGATTTTAACCGTTACACGACCGTTCTTGATCACATAAACCCGTTCGGGAATATCAATCAATGCATTGCTTTTCGACTTTGTATCTAACAATACAAGATCGGCTTTTTTACCAACAGCTAATCCATAATCAGCTAGTTTCAACGCTTTCGCCGTGTTGGTAGTGATCATCGGTAAAACCGTCGGCAAGTCGGCAGCCCCACCTAAGTGGGCAACTGGAACAGCTAGCATCGCAATCTGAATCAAGTCCCCATTCCCATAAGGTGTGAAGGCATTGCGGATGTTGTTGCTTCCTAAGCAGATATTTACACCACCATCTCTTAATTTGCGAATCGGAGTGACTGCACGACGCACATTATAAGGATCGTTTCTCGCCCCTAAATGAAGATCGGTGGCAGGCAATGGCATGACATTGATTTGTGCTTCCGCCATCAATGAGATGACTTCTGCTAATTTTTCAGGCGGCATCGCATGCAACGCGGTCAAATGACCTACGGAGACACGCCCGTGATAGCCTTCTTTAATGGTCTTCTCACACAGATAAACAATTGATGTCTCATCCGCTTCATCGGCGAAATCTTGATGGAGATCAATGTCTTTATCAAACTGTTTGGCAATCGAAAAAACCAAATCAATATGCTCATTGGCTGGTGCATCATTATAAGGAATTCCCCCTACAACGTCGGCACCTTTTTCCATTGCTTCGATCATCATCTTATCAGTACCAGGCGCCTTGAAGATTCCTTCTTGGGGAAATGCGACAACTTGCATATCAATCAAATCCTTGTATTCTTCTTTTAATCGCATGATTGTATCAAAGCCCGTAAATCTTTGGGCTGGATCAAACTCTGCATGAGTCCGCACAGCTGTCGTACCATGAACGATCAGCATCTCAAGTGCTTGTTTTGCCCGTTGGTATATGTCTTCCTCTGTGAAAGTTGGCTTTAATTTTGCAGTAACCGCGATAGCTTCTTGCAATGTGCCGGAATTGTTGGGTTCACGGTCAGCGATCAATGCTTTATCCAAATGAATATGGCTTTCTACAAGACCGGGAATCAGCACTCGTCCATTGGCTTCGATGGTCTCATTTGCAACTGTTTCGATGGATGGTGCGATCTCGACGATTTTGCCAGCAGTAATGCCAACGTCTTTTAACTCTTCTCCATCCTCGATTCTTGCTTGTTTAATTAGTAGATCCATTTCTTTTCCTCCCTCTTACTTACCCAAAAATCAAACCAATGAACAACAATATAATTGAAGCAAGACTTAGCCATTTCACATTTCCTTTGACCACATCCAAAATGGGGATTTGGAATCCTGAAGATAATGCTTGCATCGTGATGTTGACGAAACTCATTTGACTGCCTAAGCCCACGCCCATTGTGACAAAACCTAAAGCAATCGGTGGGAATCCTAGGGAAACGGCGACTGGCAAAACAAGTGTCAACACTGAGCCCACATACGCTCCAGCAGGAATGCCAATCAAGACTCCGGTTAAAATCGCCACAGGTACTACAACAAATTCCGGTGCATTTTGAGCTACCCCAGCAATGACGGCAAACGTTCCTGTTTGCGCAATGATATTGATGAATGCCAAGAAGATTCCCACTTGAAAAAGACGAGTCAGAATATACGTTGATCCATCTACCATTGCTTCCACCGATTGATTCATTGAAAAATCAGTACATAAGTAAATCAATGCTAATGTGATCACCATATAAACAAGCGGTGTGAAGAAAACAAAACCAATCAACTCATTGACTAGCGGGCCGAATATAACTGCAAAAAGCAAGAAAATCGCTGGTAATGTGATTTTGAACAACTCGCCATTACTTTTTGTTTCATATTCATTTTCTGCAGAAGCTTTAAAGCCGATGTGCCGGCGCTTCGTTCCCCAAAAAGCCAAAGCGATAGCTAACACGACAAACAACAACCAAAAAGGACGCATCTCAACAACATAAGAAGAAACGCTAAAGCCGCCCAGTTTGGAAACAATACTTGATTCTAAGGAGGCAGGAGAAGTTGTAAACGAGACAGCTGCCGCTAGCGACATGGCTGCAATCAATTCTGGAACCACTCCCACTGCTGCAAAAGCCAGTGGTGCGATCACCATTGCACTGCCGCCGCCAATACCAGACATATAAGTAGCTGCTGCAAGCAAAATGACAATAAATGCAGAAACATATTCTACCTTGCCTTTTGTTCCTCGTTTAGCCAAAGTCAAAGCTGCCGTATAGCTTCCCGCTTTGAAAACAGCCATTGCCACAGCAGAATTGATGATGGGGACAGTGATACTCAACATCGTTGGCACAGCTTCCAGCAGTTGCGTATTGGCTTCTGCTAAACTGATACCTCCGATGATCATTGCTAGTATACCAGCAACCAGTCCAGCAATGATCATATCTACCTTTCTAAATAAAAGAACTAAAACCAAGACCAATGGAACTAAAACCAAAATAGCTTTAAATCCTGTTGGTGCAACGATTTGGTCAATTGCTTCTTCAGCATGTACAGCAATGCCATAAAACATTCCTACAAACATAGCAGCAAGCAAAAAAAACCATTTTTTAAATGTTTTCATTTTTCCACGTCCTTTTTTGGATAAAAATAAATGCATTGAAAAAAACGAATGATTCAGTCTATTACGTAACTAGCAAAATAGGTTATTCCATTTAGAGAAACTCAAACGGGGCCTGCTTTCTCCTTTTATAAAACAATTACTGCCGATTACCTATTGAAATCAAAATGAGATCACTCTTAAAAAACTACCCCTTTCACTACTTGCTATTCAGCTACAAGTTCTCTGAGCCACTCCTCCCTAAGAATCATTCCCTGCACTGTCCACTACTAATAAACGGCCACAAGATGCCGTTGGTGAATCCTTTGAAGTTGTCGGACATACAAATACACCGCTTTTTTGTGGGAATGATTCTTCCTTTTCTCCTTTTCTGCCTATCTTCCTGTTTTCTATTTTACGCGAATGTGAATCCGCTTTCTTTGGACGTTATTCTAAAAAAAACGATCTTTTTTTAGCCGATTGTCTAAATCATTTGCATCAAAGTGAAACAAAAGCGGCTGTTCTGCCTATTCTGACCAGCCACTTTTATCAATTATCTGGTTCCACTGAAGAATCGCTTAATCCGCTGATAGACCAGCAATTGTTTGCGGGCACGTTGAATCCGGCGATACCGATGAGGATTTTTTTGGTAAAACCCTTGATGGTAATTCTCGGCTGGCCAGAAAGTCGTGGTTGGTCTAATCTCTGTGATGATTGGTTTTGCATAATGACCTGCCCTTTGCAGCTGTTCTTTTGACGCTTCAGCAATCGCTTGTTGCTGCGGATCTCCGACAAAAATGATTGGTCGGTACTGCTTTCCCCGATCTTGAAACTGTCCACCAGCATCTGTGGGATCCGTCAACTGCCAATACAATGAGACTAGCTCCTCATACGTAATCAACCGATTGTCAAAAATGATTTCCACTGCTTCTACATGTCCGCTTAACCCGCTACTGACTTGATCGTACGTGGGATGCGGGATATTCCCGCCGGTATATCCTGAAAGAACAGAAGTGATCCCTATTTTCTGTTCAAAAGGCTCCACCATACACCAAAAACAACCCCCCGCAAAAATGGCTGTTTCTTGATGACTCCAGTCAGTGATTTGATGTGTCTTTGTTTTTTGAGTTGTTTGAGTTGTTTCTATCCCTCTTAACTGATCATAAAAATCCTGTAAATCCGGTGTCAAGTTGCCTCGAAGTGCCAATGGTCGCAAAGCAGCTTCCAACTCTGATAGGACATTTTTTTGTTCTTGTCCGGATTCTAACCGATCTCGGGCTGCCAACAACTGGGATCGTTCCCAATCTCTTGTCCCTGGATTGATGATCAAATTGTAAAGCTGACTTAATCGTTCCTCGTCCATCCTTCTCATCCTCTCTGCCAGCAAAACTTTGAAGTGTTCCATCCTCTTGCAATTACTTGAAATGATTTATATGCAAATTACCATATTTCCTTCATCTGGCCTACTGATTCGCTTTCTGACCAAAGAAAAAATTCTCTAAATGACAAAAAAACCGAACAAATAGCGGTACAGACCATCAACATAGGAGGGTCTGAAATTCCTGTAGAACAGAAATCAGCTATCGTTCAGTTCGAGGTATTTTGCTGTTTGGTTATCTTAAGAGCATTGTTTATCTTGTTAGTGAAAAATACAATGGACTTAATTCTTCTAATGCTTCAGTCGTCAATCTCTCAACATCTTCGATGCTCTCTGATGGAAACCAAAGTTTGCCGATTTGAAAACTGCGTCCTTGCAGCTTTTCTTCAAGTTGTCTTTGTTTTTGCGGCTCTGAGAGGTATACAGCTAATGGGCAATGATCTTCTAGTTCATGTTCCACCTGTGGCCAAATATAATAATCAGCCAAATTTTTGTCTTTGCTCCATTCTTCAATCTGCCAGCGTAAGTCATTATAGGCTGCTAAACTCCCTGAACGTTGGCCACTTTTGTAATGTTGGAACATGAAATAGACTTGATATTGCTTTTGATTGATCAATGCAGCTAGGCAGGCATTTTGATTCGGATGTGCCTCATTCCGATAAGCACACCAAAAATGACTGCGCAAATTCCAACCATTCGTCCAACTCTCAACTTTCGGTTGAAGGTCTGCTGATACATTGGTTGCGACAGTCATTTGGATATGTTTCCATTTTTGCCAGCTCATCTGATAATCCTCTTTCAGCCGCTGAATTGTTTCTGGTGGGTAGATGTCTTTGATTTGTTTAAAGGCAAATACCTCACGATCGAATAAATCAAAATCTGCCTTAGCAAATTCCATAATGTCACCTTACTTTTAAGCTCTATTTTTTTAGTGGTAGTAAACAGCATCTAGGAACAATCCTTGGGAAGGCACTGTCTCTCCGGCTGCTTTTCGGACTTGATTCGTAAATATCTCATCGATCGCCGAAATGTCCATTGTACCCGCACCAATCTCTAAAATCGTCCCGGTGATGATCCGTACCATTTTATAAAGAAAGCCATCTCCTTTAAAGCGAAAACGCAGCATATCTCCTTCTCTTGTGAGTGAGAGTTCCTCGATTGTACGAGTAGTGGATTTTTTGGTCTTTTTTAATGCAGAAAAGCCAATAAAATCATGAGTGCCAATAAACTTCTCACAAGCTGCTTGCATT
This sequence comes from Enterococcus sp. RTP21361st1_A6_RTP21361_211029, assembly GCF_040910045.1. NCBI lineage: Bacteria > Bacillati > Bacillota > Bacilli > Lactobacillales > Enterococcaceae > Enterococcus > Enterococcus sp. RTP21361st1_A6_RTP21361_211029. Next base: position 11,596 of record NZ_JBDGBK010000089.1, read on the forward strand.
TTGTCCCAATCAAGCTCTTGCGGACAATGAAAACTCCGATGACGTTCAAATACGGTTGGAATCGGACTATTCCAAACATAATAACTGTATTGTTTGCCGGTCGCATTGTAACGGGCATGGAACCGTTCAGAGGCTTCTGCGACCTCTTTGATGACGATGTCTTGAGGTAGGTAGCGATTCAGGAATTGCAACATTTTTTCGGGGGACAAATCGCTTGCTGTCTTGAAATTGGCTACTTGTCCTCTCGCATGCGTCCCTGCATCTGTACGTCCAGACCCGATGATTTCGATTTTTTCATTTGTCATTTGTGTCAAAATACTTTCAATTTTCTCTTGGATCGTTCGATCAGAATCGCCTAAACGTTGCCACCCCAGATAGCGCTTGCCATCATATTCAATCGTAAGTTTAATATTTCTCATTTATTTTAATTGCTCCTGTCATCAATGATTTACCCCAAAAAAACGGGTTCCCTTGCTTATCATAAGGGAACCCGTCACCGGTGTAAATGCTCTAAAGAAGATTTTAGCGATATTTCAAGAAAACAGCCAAAGATTCAAATTTCTGATGTCATTAAAAACTTTTATTTCCCAATCACTAATCTCCTTGTATAGACTGCTTGGCCCGAATGCATGACTGCATCATCGACGATGGAGACGATCCGAGCTTGTCGTGTCACAGCTGGCGTCCAGTTCTCATCAATCACTTCTGATAAGCTAGTTTCATCGATAGACTGAAGGTAATTAACTGCTAACTCGACACTAGCAGAAAGATAATCCACTAATAGTTCTTTTTGATTAACAATTACCTTGGCGGCTTCTTCTGGTGTATGACGCCAATCTTCTGTATCGTCAGGCAAATCCAAAGCAAATCGCTTCGTCCAGTCCGCTAGCCAAAGTGGTTCTTGATCCGCTAATGCGGAAATCTGCAGATCGATTTCGCGAGCGGTATGCCAGATCAGCCAAGTGACTGACTTAATCAGTGGCTCCGGCATCGTGTTCGCTTCCGCGATACTCATTTGCGCCAACGTTTCTTCAAATCGTTCTTGGGCCCGTTGCAATGTCTCGATCGTCAATTGTGTTTCCTTCATGATACTCCTCCTCTTTAGTAAGTGCTTATCTTTACTCTACTACAGAAAAAGGGAGAAACCAATGAATCAACCTGCTGGTAAAAAGGACTGAAAAATTATTCTTCCGCATAAATTTCTTTGGCTAAATTGAATGCCGACCATGCTTTAGGCCATCCGGCATAGAAAGCCAAGTGTGTGATCAATTCAACGATCTCTGCTTGAGTCACACCATTTTCTTTGGCGATTCGTAAATGAGCTTCTAATTGAGGCACACCTTGTGTCAAAAGGCTGGCAACAGTGATCAAACTGCGATCTCTGGCGGACAATTCTTGTTCTCTAGACCACACTTCTCCGAATAATACGTCATCATTCAATGCCGCAAACTGAGGGGCGAAGTCACCCAATCGTTCGCTTCCTGCTGTTTGTTTTTTCATTCTCATTGCCTCCTTATTTTTGTAACTGCTGATAGTCTTCCTCCGCCACAGCTTCGAGCCATTCAGGCGTTCCGGCAGTAATAGCCAGATGTTCAAACCAGCTATCTTTTGCTGCGCCATGCCAATGCTTGATGCCATCATGGGTGACGACAATATCTCCTGCTGTCAAAAATTGGGCTGGTTTTCCTTCTTCTTGATACCAGCCTTCACCACCAGTAATCAGCAAAATCTGATAACCATCATGATGAATATGTCAATTATTGCAGCAACCTGGCTCAAAAGTTACATTCCCAACGCCAACATTGACCGAGGGGTCTGCAACTAAAGTGTTTAAATAACTTTGTCCAACAAAGTATTGGGCATACGCTTCATTTTTTGCGCCACTTGGGAAAATCACGCCATCTTTTACCTCTTCAAATTTTGCCATTGCTTGTCTCCTCCTTGCATACCTCTTTGTCTGATACCATTGTGCCATTTTGTCAGCTTTCACAATCAATAAAGCGGCAATCCTTTCAATAACTTACAAGTTCATGTTACTGCTTGATCCACATAACGTCCAATACTTGTTAAGCTGATTTCTATGCTTGCAAAGCATGCTTGAATTTCTTCAAAAATGTTTGGACTGTCGGCGCCAAAATCGTCTCTTTCCTCCATACCAGAACACAGTTCGTTTCCAGAGGTGGCGAAAAGGGGATGAATTTTATTTGGTTTTCTCGATGATGAATCGCTCCAGCAATTGCTAAAGCAGCACCAACATTGTTTTCGACCAATAAAAGCACATTAAAAATCAAATTGTATCTCCCAACGATTGTCAACTCTTCTTCAACGAATCCCCCCCACGTGCAAAACATTTCCAAAACTTCTTTACGACTCGAACAAATCAACGGTGTGGTGAGGATGTCTGCAGGTGAGATACTGCTTTGATCAGCCAACGGGTGTTCATTTGCAACAAACAGCCCCCAGACTTCTTTCTTAGGCAATGGTCAGCCGATTGTATTGATCCGTCGTTGCAGGATCAATCAAAATCGCCACATCAAGCAAGCCTTTATCAAGTTTTTCCAGAATATCATTACTAGTTCCGCTAAAAATAGTAAAAGACACTTGGGGGTGATCAGTAACCATTTCTTCGATGATTTGTGTGAGCAAATAGGAGTTTTCTGCTTCCACACAAC
>NZ_JBDGBK010000090.1:0-14158 GCF_040910045.1 Enterococcus sp. RTP21361st1_A6_RTP21361_211029
GGTCTAAGTTCTTACTCGTGATGGTAGCTTCTTTTTGATAGAAAGCGATTCTGTCGTGATTGAGAAAAATGTTCTCGAATGGTGTTTGCTCACATGTCAATGGTAGTTGAGCAGTTCGCTTTTTTATTTAGGGATCTTTAAATAAAAGATAGTAATTAAAAACAAACCCACCAAGCATACTGGTGGGTTTGTTGGTTGTTCATATTTATGCAAAGTAGTTGATCCCCATTGCTTCTTTCACTTCTGCCAAGGTTTGTGCTGCGACTTGTTCTGCTTTTTCGCTGCCTTTTTTTAAGAGGTTCATGACTTCAGCCGGGTCCTTAGCAAATTCTTCTCGTCGCTGACGGATCGGAGCAAATTCTTCTTCTAAGACATCGATCAGATAGCGTTTGATTTTTACATCGCCTAGACCGCCTTGACGATAGTGCTCTTTCAATGCAGCAATTTTTTCTAAATCTTTGCCAAAGACATCTAAATAAGTAAAGACCATATTGCCTTCGACTTGGCCAGGATCTGCTACATGGATATGATTTGGATCAGTGTACATGCTCATGACTTTCTTTTGAACGATATCCGCATTGTCTGCCAAATAGATTCCGTTGTTCAATGATTTGCTCATTTTACCATTTCCATCGATACCAGGTAAACGTCCCATTCCTTTAGGCGGAAGAACTGCTTTAGGTTCCACCAATACGTCACTATAGATGGAATTAAAGCTATGAACGATTTCTTGTGTTTGTTCTAGCATTGGTTTTTGATCTTCACCGACAGGAACTAAGTTGGCTTTGAAAGCAGTGATATCTGCTGCTTGTGAGACAGGGTAGATGAAGAATCCAGTTGGGACACCTTCCCCAAATTTCTTTTGTTCGATCTCGGCTTTGACGGTCGGATTGCGGCGAACCCGTGCCACACTGACTAAATTCAAGTAATACATGGTTAGTTCCGACAACTGAGGGATTTGTGATTGAATAAATAAAGTCGAGCGGGTCGGATCGAGACCAATCGCTAAATAGTCAAGTGCCACTTGCAAGATATTTTCTGACACTTTCTGTGGGTTTTTGGCATTGTCTGTCAATGCTTGCATATCAGCGATCATGATATAAAGTTGATTGTTAGGGTCGTCTTGCATCTCAACTCGTTTTTTTAATGAGCCGACATAATGCCCTAAATGAAGTTGCCCTGTAGGCCGGTCTCCGGTTAATATTGTGTTCACGTTTCATCCACCTCTAAATTCAATATATAGTTCATCTTACCTTGTTTTTCCAAAAGAAACAACTTGTTCTACTAAGGGTCGAAAAAAAACGATGGACAAAAACCTAACATGAGGTTAAAATAATGAAGGTTTTTCTTTGGGGATGATGTGGAAATTAAAACTACCTTTACAAATAGAAAAATTTTGAGCTATAATATGAATCAAATCTTTTCAATTACTCATTTATTTTTAAATATAGACTTGGAGTGTGAATGAATGGCAATGATAGAATTTAAAGACGTGGAAAAGTACTACGGCAAATTCCATGCATTAAAAAACATAAATATTGAATTTGAAAAAGGTGAAGTCGTTGTTGTGATTGGTCCTTCAGGATCCGGAAAAAGCACGATGCTTCGCACAATCAATGGATTAGAAACGATTTCTTCTGGTCACTTACTGATCAATGGCAAAGATCTTTTCAGTAAAGATGTCAAATTGACAGAGATTAGAAAAAACATCGGAATGGTCTTCCAGCATTTCAATCTTTACCCCAATAAAACCGTGTTAGAAAACATCACTTTGGCTCCCATTAAAGTATTAAAACAAAATGAACAAGAAGCGATTGCCTTAGCCGAAAAACTGTTGAACCGTGTAGGCATGCTGGACAAAAAAGATTCTTATCCATCCATGTTGTCTGGCGGACAACAACAGCGGGTGGCTATTGCCCGAGGATTAGCCATGACACCAGAAATGTTGCTTTTCGATGAGCCAACTTCTGCACTGGATCCAGAAATGATCGGTGATGTTTTAGACGTGATGAAAAAAATCGCCAGTGAAGGCATGTCCATGATCGTGGTGACTCATGAGATGAGTTTTGCCCGTGAAGTAGCCGACCGGATCGTTTTCATGGCAGAAGGCCAAGTATTAGAAGATCGTCGCGACGTCGATGGCTTCTTTGAAAACCCAAGAGACGAACGGGCCAAACAATTCTTAAGCAAGGTAACCAATCATTAGGAGGAAAGTAGCTATGAGCAAAAAAATCAGTACAGTGCTGCTCCTTGTATTCGCGCTCATGACCTTTTCTGCTTGTAAAGGCCAAAGTGCTGCAGAACGTGATGTGTTAGCGAGCAGCAAAGAAAGCAACCAAATCATCTGGGGAGTCAAGAATGATACCCGATTATTTGGATTGATGGATATTGCGACAGCTGAAGTCCGCGGATTTGATATCGATATCGCTAAAGCAATCACTGAGCATATTTTAGGACGTGACGGAAGTGCTATTTTTGTCGAAGTCACATCAAAAACTCGAATTCCGCTATTAAAAAATGGCAATATCGATGCAATCATCGCTACGATGACCATCACGGATGAACGGAAGAAACAAGTAGATTTTTCTGATGTTTATTTCGATGCTGGACAATCTTTATTAGTAGCCAAAGATAGCCCGATTCAGGGAATCGAAGATTTAAATGCCAATACGACGGTTTTAGTCGTCAAGGGATCGACATCAGCGATCAATATCCGCAAGGCAGCGCCGGAAGCAAAAATCTTGGAGTTAGAAAATTATGCCGAAGCCTTTACTGCATTACAGTCAGGACAAGGCGATGCGATGACGACAGATAATGCGATCTTATTGGGGATGGCCAGTGAAAATCCCAACTATCATTTAGTTGGCGGTACATTTACAAATGAACCTTACGGAATAGCTATCGATAAAGGACAAGAGCCTTTCTTGAAAGCCGTCAACCAGGCATTGAAAGAAATGCATGAAGACGGTACGTATGATGAAATTTATCAGAAATGGTTCCCTGATGATGCATCTGGGAAAGTTGATTAAAGGAGGAAATTTGCATGCTTGAATTGTTTCAAACTTACGGCGACCAGTTTTTTTCTGGTTTCAAATATACGATTTTCTCCAGTTTACTGGCTTTATTCTTTAGTTTAGTGATTGGTACATTGATGGCGATATTTCAGCTGTCTACCAATCGATGGGTCAAAGGGATCGCTAAAGCGTATGTCGAGTTTTTCCGAAATATTCCTTTGTTGATCATCGTGATGTTCTTTTATGTCGTGGTGCCGATGTATTGGGTGACTTTTGATGGATTTCAAGCGGGAACGATCGGCTTGACCATCTATACGTCTGCGTTTATTGCAGAAACGATTCGTTCTGGAATCCAGACAGTTCCTAAAGGGCAGATGGAGGCTTCTTTGTCCTCTGGATTCACTTACAGCCAGGCCATGCGCTACATTATTTTACCGCAGGCTTTTAAAATCGTTGTTCCGCCACTAGGAAATCAGTTTATCAACTTGGTCAAAAATTCATCGATTTTAGCAATGGTAGCTGGTCTTGACATTATGTATCAAGGTGACTTGATTGCCAGTGAAACCTTTAATACTTTCGACACCTATATTATTGTCGGAATCTTTTATTTGATTATCACATTACCATTATCCTATTTAATGGTTTATCTTGAAAGACGTTGGGCTGTACGCTCATAGAAAGGAGACACTAAATGGAATTTTTCGAAGCTTTTTCTGCCATCAATCTTCGGTTTTTGATCGACGGTCTCCGAGTAACGATCGAAGTCTCCGTCTTATCGATCATCTTTAGTTTTCTGATTGGCGGCCTTGCAGGAGTCTTGCGTTTCACTAACATTCCGTTCTTTTCAAAGATTTTAGGTGTAGTGATCGATGTGATTCGAAACCTGCCGTTGCTGCTGATTATTTTCTTCACGTACTTTGCATTGCCGCAGATCGGTATTCGTTTCAATATTTTCTGGTCTGCAGTTGTGGCATTGACGATTTTTGAATCTGCCATGCTCTCAGAGATTTTTCGAGCGGGGCTTAATGCCGTACCGAAAGGGCAAATGGAGGCTGGTTTGTCTACCGGTTTGAGTTATGTCCAAGTGTTGCGAAGCATTGTGATGCCGCAAGCTTTTAAAGCCATGCTGCCTGCGATCGTTAGTCAATTGATCTCATTGATCAAAGATACGTCATTGGCAGTGATTATTTCACTTCCAGAACTGACTCACCATGCTCGAATTATTTATGGACAAAATACCAATTATGTATTGCCAATGTTTCTTGCGATGACTGTGCTGTACTTCATCGTCTGCTATGCCTTATCGCTGCTTTCTCGCTTCTTGGAAGCACGTCAGTATAATTACTGATTTCTTGAGGCTGCATAGAAACAGTGATTACTAGATCCGAATGACCTTTGATGTCATGCAGTTGCTTTCCTTGGACGAGAGTAGCCAGAGCATCGGAGGTTTTCGGATCTTTTTTTGACCGCAATAGGTTCATTGTTTTCTTGGATAAAGCAATACTTGAAAAATCAGTAAAAAAAGTCCAAAATGGAACTTAGACAAATTTCTTTCTTTCATTAAAAAGGATGGACAACTATGACAAATAAACAACCCATTGGCTTTATCGATTCTGGTGTTGGCGGATTGACCGTTGTTAAAGAAGCGATTAAGCAATTGCCCAATGAACATATTATTTATCTTGGTGATACTGCACGCTGTCCCTATGGGCCGCGTCCGGCAGAACAAGTCATCGAGTATACATGGCAGATGACCGAATTTTTATTGCAGCAAAACATCAAAATGTTGGTGATTGCTTGTAATACGGCTACGGCTGTCGCATTAGAAGAAATCAAAGAAAAATTATCGATTCCGGTAATCGGAGTCATACTGCCTGGCTCTCGAGCTGCTGTCAAAGCAACAAAAAACCAACAGATCGGTGTCATTGGAACTGCGGGTACTATTAAGAGCAATGCGTATGAAGAAGCAATCAAGCTTAAATCACCTCGTTCTGTGGTAGTTAGCTTGGCTTGTCCCAAATTCGCGCCTATCGTTGAAAGCAATCAAGCGCAATCATCGGTTGCCAAAAAAATCGTTGCCGAAACACTGCGCCCCCTCAAAAATAAGAAATTAGATACGTTGATTTTGGGTTGTACTCATTATCCTTTGTTGCGGTCTTTAATCCAGAACGAGATGGGGAGCCAGATCCAGCTGATTGATTCCGGTGCAGAAACAGTGGGTGAAGTCAGCATGCTGTTGGACTACTTTGCTATTGCCAATACAAGCCAAATGACCCAAGAACCGGAATATTTTTTTTATACGACAGGTTCAACAAAATTATTTGATGAAATTGCGAACGAATGGTTGAATGTACCGGTCCATTCGCAACATATCACATTAGGAGGAAATTAAATGCGCCATGATGGCAGAAAAGCGGGAAGTATCCGTCCAGTAGAAATCAAAACAAATGTATTCAAACATCCAGAAGGATCCGTCGTGATCTCATTTGGTGATACCACAGTTATTTGTTCCGCAACGATCGAAGACCGAGTGCCGCCTTTTTTACGGGACTCAGGGAAAGGCTGGGTGACGGCAGAATACAGCATGCTGCCGCGAGCAACGAATACCCGTAATCGTCGAGAAAGTGCAAAAGGAAAGCTGTCTGGTCGGACAATGGAGATCCAGCGACTAATCGCTCGTTCGTTACGGGCAGTGGTAGACTTGGAAAAGTTAGGTGAACGTAGCATTGTAGTCGATTGTGATGTCATCCAAGCGGATGGGGGCACTCGAACAGCTAGTATCACCGGTGCTTTTGTGGCTTTGCGATTGGCGATCGATCAATTATTGACCAACCATGAGCTAACGGAAGATCCTATTAAAGAACATCTTGCTGCCATCAGCGTAGGAATTTTACCTGATAACACTTGTGTCACTGATTTAGACTACGAAGAAGATTCTGCGGCTGCTGTAGATATGAATCTCGTAATGACAGAGTCAGGCCGTTTCATTGAGATTCAAGGAACTGGGGAAGAAGCGACATTTGATGGTCAGCAATTGAACGAAATGCTGATTTATGGCAAGACAGCCATTGAAGAGCTGATTGCCTATCAAAAAGAAGCATTGCTGATCCAAGAACAGCCCCAATACGTTATTCCTGAGAAGACGATCGTGATTGCCACTGGTAATCCTGGCAAAGCACGAGAATTCACCGCAGTTTTTGGTGCTGCTGGCTATGACGTTCGGACATTGAAAGATTATCCCGCATTACCTGATGTTGAGGAAACAGGAACGACTTTCGAAGAAAATGCTCGGCTGAAGGCAGAAACGATTGCAAAAATTCTTGGGCGACCTGTTCTAGCGGACGATTCGGGCTTAAAAGTGGATGCATTAGGTGGTAGACCCGGTGTTTACTCGGCACGTTTTGCGGGTGAACAAAAAAGCGATGCTGCAAATAATGCCAAATTGTTGTACGAATTAACTGATATCCCAGATGAACAACGAACAGCACAATTCCATTGTACATTGGTCTTTGCAGCTCCTGACAAAGAAAGTCTCGTAGTCGCTGCCGATTGGCCAGGCAGAATTGGCCGCATTCCTCGGGGAGAGAACGGTTTTGGCTACGATCCATTGTTTATCCCTGTTGGTTCAGATAAAACGGCTGCTGAAATGAGTGGAGAAGAAAAGAATCAAGTGAGTCATCGTGGTCAAGCCATCGCGAAACTACGCAATGTATGGCAAGAGTGGTTGGAAGGAGAACAAGCATGAAATATTTAATCGTTAGCGATAACCATGGCGATCGTCAAATTCTCGTTGATTTGCTAGCAGAATTTTCTGGGAAAGTGGATACCTTTATCCATTGTGGAGATTCGGAACTGCAACCAAGCGATCCCCTTTGGCAAACCTATCAAGTGGTTGGCGGAAATTGTGATTACAGTCCGGAATACGAGGATGCAAAGATTATCAAAACGCCTCTCGACACGATTTATGTGACCCATGGTCATTTGGCAGATGTTCGTTTTGGCGTGACAACACTCGGACTTCAATCACAACAAGCTGATGCGTCAATTGCTGTATTTGGTCACACCCACCAGATTGCCTGTGAGAAGGTGGGGCATCGACTATTCTTGAATCCGGGCAGTATTTCTCAACCGCGGGGACCTATTCAAATCAAAAGTTTTGCCATCATAGAAAGTACTGAAAAGCAGTGGATCGTTCAATATTATGATCGTACGTTTAATGAAATCGCTGATTTGCATTTTATTTTTGAGCGCTAAGAAAGCGAAATCAAAAGTAAAAAATTCATTATAAATAAGCAGTTTTACGATATCTTTTTGATTTTTCTAGTAAAATAGAAAAGTAGCTGTGAAATGGAGGCATTCAGATTGATTGGTCAAACAGTAGAAAAAATATTATTAGAAAATCAAGAAAGTTTTTTAGTACCTGCAGAAAACGTTGCAACGGTTCTTTACAATCATCCATTAAACCATGCGTTACTCGTTTTATCGAAAGTCGGCTATTCCAAGATTCCGGTCCTAGATAGTGAGGATCATCTTGTTGGATTGATCAGTTTATCGAACGTGGTCGAAAGAATGATGGACCTGACTGGGTTTAGTATGGACAACTTAGAAGGCTTGACGGCCGCAGACGTGATGGAAGTCAATGTGGCTTGTATCAAAGAAGATGGCGAATTAGAAGACATGCTTCATCTCTTAGTGGATCAGGCATTTTTGCCCATCGTCAATGAGGAAAATATCTTTGTAGGAATCATTACCCGAAAAGAAATCTTAAAATCTGTCAATCACCTAGCACATGAATTAGAGAAACGGTATATGCTGATCTCAAAAGAGGCCAGTCCTACAGACGAATTACAAGTCATCTAATAATGGATAAAAAAGCACCCCGAAAAAATCATCGGGGTGCTTTTAACGTTTAAGCGGTCAATTGACGCCAATGATTGGCGCACTAGGAATGGTGTAGCCTTTAGCAGTCAGTGCATCGATTGAAGCCGCTAAAAACTCTTCTTTTAGTTTCCACTGAGTTCCGTTGGTAACATACATCGTTGTCCGGATCGCAAAATTATTGTTGCCAAGGTCGACAACACCAAAAATTGCTGGTTTCGTTTGGATCTCTTCCTCGTGAGCAGCAGCCACTGTTTGATTGACTTCGTCAATGATCGACCGGATATCATCTAAGCCCTCTGATGGCAAGATACGCACATCTACAACGACTTGCATATTGGCTCGTGAAGTGTTGCTGATCGTAGTGATATTCCGATTCGGGATATAATGGACAGTCCCATCCACGGATTTTAACTGAACCGTTCGAATACCGACAGCTGTAACTGTTCCTTCTAATGACAAATTCGTCAAACGGATATAATCGCCGACATTGATTTGTTGCTCAGTAATGATAAAAAAACCAGTGATCAGATCATTCATAAAGCCTTGAGCACCTAGTCCCAGTGCCACCCCAGCAATCCCAGCCCCCGCTAAGAGTGAACCAACAGGCACGCCAATCGTTGACAATAACGCATATACAAAGAAGAAACCTAATGTATAGTGGACGATATTGCGGATCAGCGCATGGATCGTGTTGATTCGACTGGCATTGTAGGTTCCTTTTTTCTCGTAGGAACGATAAATTCGTTCGATGACATAATTGCTGATTTTCAGCAAAATACCAAATAAAATAATCAAAAAAAGCAGCATCAGAACTTTTTGGATCAAGATACCAACAATAGCCTCCCAATCAATGTTTTGCCACCATTTCTGCAAGGCATTCAATTGTTTTGCGGCAGGTTCCGTCAAGCTGGATCCTGTCGAATCCGTTGTAGCATCTGTCAAAAGTCGTAACATAAAATCCCTCCATCTATCAATAGGTCTATTTTATAGGAGAAGAAACAGAAATGCAAAATTCACTTGTTAAATTTTTGTAAAAAGATGAACAAATAAGGGGATATCATTAGTTAGCAAAGAAACAGCAAAAACTCGTCTCTTGGCATAGACCAGTCAAGAGACGAGCACGAGTACATGTGATCATAGAATTACGATAAGTGAACACCTTTATCGACAAAAATCACTTCTCCGATGATACCGCTAGACAATGGACTAATCAGAAAGGCACATGTGTTGCCGACTTCTTCGATGGTCACACCAACATGATCAGGAGTGCGATCTTCAGATAATTGGATCAGCTTTTGATAATCTTTTACACCTGTCACAGCCAGTGTTTTGATTGCTCCTGCAGAGATGGCGTTGACCCGGATTTTTTGCGGGGATAATTCTGCAGCTAAATAGCGAACGCTTGATTCGAGAGCAGCCTTAGCAATCCCCATCATGTTATAGTTGGGTACAGCACGTTCTGAACCTAAATAGGTCAAGGTAACGATTCCGGCATTTTCTGCCAAGAGGGGTTTGGCATATTTAGTAACAGCGATCAATGAATAGCTGCTGATATCTTGTGCTAGTGCATAGCCATCTCTTGATATATTTAAAATATCACCTGAAAGATCATCTTTGTTGGCGTAAGCGACAGCATGGACGACGCCATGGATTTCGCCTGCATAGTCTTTGATGGTTTCAAAAGCTTTCGCGATACTCTCATCATTTGCAACATCACATTCAACCGTATACTCATTTTCCTCTAGTAGCCGTTCAAGAGGTTTTTTCATGCGTTCGTTTTGATACGTATAGATGACTTCAGCACCTTGTTCTTTTAGCGCTTGCGCACAGCCCCAAGCGATACTGCGTTTGTTGGCTACGCCCATCACGACAACTTTTTTTCCAGTTAAGAAACTCATAATTCCACTCCTTAATAGTTTGCATAATAATCAATAATGACGATCGATAGTGGGTCCCACTATCATGATTTCTAATTATTATTCATAATTGTTTGATTGTCAAACTATTTTTTTCTTAATAAATATTTAGTTGCGAAAAAATCAGAACTATGATACTTTGATAATCAAACTATAATATTTTTTTAAGCAAGGAAGGAAACCCCATGAAAAAACTATTGACAGAAACAGAAGTCATGGACTTGATTCCAAATCGCTATCCGATCATTTATATCGATTACGTTGATGAGATTGAGTCAGGGAAGAAGATCATTGCCACGAAAAATGTGACGATCAATGAAGATTTTTTCCAAGGACATTTTCCAGGAAATCCAGTGATGCCAGGAGTGTTGATTTTAGAAACATTGGCACAAGCAGGTTCGATCTTGATTTTGAAATCGGATGAATTTCAGGGAAGAACTGCTTATATTGGCGGGATCAACAAAGCAAAATTCCGTCAAAAAGTTGTTCCCGGCGATACCTTGAAACTTGTTTTTGAGATTACAAAAATCAAAGGTTCTGTAGGGACAGCCAATGCTGTGGCAACTGTGGAAGGAAAAAAAGCAGCGGAGTGTGAATTTACCTTTATTGTTGGAGAACAAAAATAAAATAAAGACCAGTGCCTTTAAGGGAAATTTTCAAAGGCATTGGTCTTTTTTGCTTACTTAGCTTCTTGTAAAATCTTGATGGATTTGATTTTGACAGGATCTTTTGGCGTAGAGTCTTCTCCGTTGCTATTCGCCTCACCGGTCGTTTCGGCTTTGGCAATTTTGTCTACGACCTCCATTCCTTCAATGACCTGACCAAAGACTGTGTACTTACCATCTAGTGTCGGAGCACCACCATCTTTGTAGGCGTCAATGATTTTTTGAGGATAAAATTGGATTGCTCGTCCATCAGAGACATCATCATGGTTTTGAACAATAAAGAATTGACTTCCTTGGCTGTTGGGAGCGCTGGATTTTGCCATCGATAACGCGCCGCGGATATGGTAAAGCTGTTTGGATATTTCCTCGCCAAACCCTTTGCCCCAAATGCTTTCTCCACCAGTTCCGTCACCGTTAGGGTCGCCGCCTTGGATCATAAAATCTTCGACGATTCGATGGAAAGTCAAGCCATCGTAGTAGCCATTTTTGGCATGAGTCATAAAGTTTTCGACAGCTTTTGGTGCAATTTCTGGGAATAATTTGATTTTGATCGTGCCTTCTGTGGTCTCAAGTGCAACAAGATCTTCATTTTCTTTTACTTCAGTAGACAACTGCGGCAGTTCCAGAGAATTTAAGTCTACTGATTCTGATGTGGTTGTTTTATCCGAAGAACTAGAAGTAGTTGTTGTATCATTGCAGGCAGTTAATAGAAAGAGGCTAGTTGCTGCCGCCAACGTTAGTATCATTTTTTTCATTTGAGTAAGATCCTTTCATTACTAGACTGTCTTTATCATATCAAAATTTAGCTGGAGTGAAAAGCAGGTATCTATTAAAACCAATAGGAAAGGTGTAGACCACTTATCGGTTGTTTGCTATAATGAAAGAGGATTCATGAACAAAAAACGGATAGAATTTTTAGGAGGTTTGACGGATGGGAAAATTAGGTATTTCAGTTTATCCAGAACGATCAACGTTTGAGAAAGACAAGGCTTATCTTGATTTAGCACACAAATACGGCTTTAAGCGTGTGTTTACAAGTTTGCTGCAAATCGAAGATGATAAAGAAAAAGTATTGGCAGATTTCAAGCAGGTAGTGGATTATGCCAATCAATTAGGAATGGAAGTCATGGTGGACATCAATCCTGGTCTCTTTGATCAATTAGAGATCTCGTATGATGATCTTTCATTCTTTGATGAAATGGGTGCTTATGGTGTCCGTTTGGATATCGGTTTTACCGGTGCCGAAGAAGCGCGTATGACGCGTAATCCTTATGGCATCAAAATTGAGATCAATATGAGCAGTGGGACAAACTACGTAGACAATATCATGAGTTATTCGCCAAATACGAATAATTTATTAGGCTCTCACAATTTTTACCCTCATCGATATTCAGGTTTGGGTTATGACCATTTTGTGTATTGCTCAGAAAAATTCCGTCGTTACAACTTGAACACAATGGCTTTTGTGAATTCTCACGAGGCAACATTTGGTCCTTGGCCAACACAAGATGGGCTTTGTTCGTTGGAAGATCATCGTGATCTGCCAATCGCTACTCAAGTCAAACATTTGGTTTTGACAGGATTAATCGATGATATTTCAGTGGGAAATGCCTATGCATCAGAAAAAGAGTTAGCTGCAATGGCAGAAGCCTTCAATGCGGACTATCCTACCTTAAAAGTAGATGTTGCTGAAGGAATCACGGAAGATGAACGCATCTGTTTGTTTGATAATCTTCATGGTTATCGCGGGGATCGCTCAGAATATATTTTGCGGTCGACGATGACTCGAATTTACTACAAAGATAAGCCATTCCCAGCACATGATACCCATGATATGACTCGCGGTGATATTTTGATCGATAACGTCGGTTATGGGCAATACAAAGGTGAAACTCAGATCGCATTGAAAGAAATGAAGAATGATGGCCGTGTCAATGTCGTAGGAAAAATTGCTGCAGATGAACTGTTTCTACTGGATTTCTTGAAACCATGGTCAAGCTTTAAACTAAAAGACAGCAAAGACGAATAAGACGCTTTGTTTTTCTAAAGAACTGCTCTTTTTGAGCGGTTCTTTTTGTTTAATAGCTTTCGTCCGTGCAGTGTGGGGAAAAAAGGCGCGTTTCTACATATGGATGAGATTGATGGTAAGAAGGTGAGGACTGTTGAAAGGAGCCGCCTGCTAGCAAAAATTTCTTTACTCTTTACTTCTCTGCTCTTTACATAGCAGCACTTGGTAGCGCTTGTTGAAGTGTTAGTTTGACTGTTTTTCGTTTTGGTCCTATTGACAAATCAAAAGTAAAAGGGGTATTTTGTACTAGAATGTTTTTTAGGAGGGAGCAACCAGAACGGTGTTTTTTATTATTAAAACGTTATTGTTATTTATCGTTACCATTCGTCTGGCTGGTTTTTTGTCGATTTTCTTACTGATTGCTATTTTCCAGCAAAAGCGGAAACGACAACACATGACCAGTGAAGAATGGGAGACATATTTTACCAAATTAGGAACTGATGGCTTTCTTTGGCGCTTATATGGCTGTTTTTTTGCCGTTTTAGGGGTCTTTGCGGTCATCAATACATTTTATTTTTGGCATCAGATGTGGGTGTATGGGATCACGTTGATGTTGGCGGGCGGATTTCATCTTTATTTCAAATATCGCCTGAATAAGGAGCAGATTCAAGCGCGTTTCTTGAAATAAACAACCAATAATTATATTATGTAAACTAGTTGTCGAGGAGGAACAAAATGAAACTACGCTGGAAGATCGCCATTTTAGTAGGGGTGCTTTTGATAGTAGGCTTGGGCTATGCCGGAAATTATTTTTATAATTACGCAGTTGTCCCATCAGAAAAAGATTTTTTAAAAGGTGATACCTCTGGAACGGACAAAAGCAATGCGAATCCTGAAGCGGAGGAGTGGTTTACCGCTCCGGAAAATCGTCAAATGTGGCAACTTGAATCCTCAGATGGATTGATGTTGTCCGGAATTTACTTGCCTGCCCAAAAATCACAGCACAAAACAGTGATTGTCGCCCATGGTTATATGGGAAACGCAGAGACGATGGGAGTTTATGCGAAGATGTTCCATGATCTAGGATATAACGTATTGGTTCCTGATGCCCGCGGTCATGGAGAAAGCCAAGGCGATTATATTGGCTTTGGTTGGCCAGAACGGAAAGATTATGTCCAATGGATCGATCAAATCTTAAAAGAAAGCGGCAAGGAAGAATCCATTGTTTTATACGGTGTAAGTATGGGAGCTGCTACCGTGATGATGACCAGTGGCGAAAAGTTGCCTGCCAACGTAACAGCGATCATTGAGGACTGCGGTTATGCTTCTGTAAATGAGGAATTGAGCTATCAGTTGGATCAATTATTTGGTTTGCCAGCATTTCCTTTGATCAATGTCACTAGTCTGGTTACCAAGCTAAGAGCTGGTTACTTCTTTGGCGAAGCAGATGCCGTGAAACAGCTGCACAAGAACACTCGTCCAATGTTCTTCATCCATGGTAATTCGGATACTTTCGTTCCTTATTCAATGTTGGCAGAGGTTTATGCTGCTACAGATGCGCCAAAAGAAAAATGGGTAGTCAAAGGGGCGGAACATGCCCAAAGCTACACGAAAGATCCAAAACGTTACCAGGAAAAAATTGCGGCATTCCTTGAAAAGTATGATCACTTGCCA
>NZ_JBDGBK010000091.1:0-13825 GCF_040910045.1 Enterococcus sp. RTP21361st1_A6_RTP21361_211029
GAAGCAGCAATGCTTCTTTTTTTTAAAATCAATATTGACACACTAAAATCATTCTGCTATCCTTGTTAAAAATCAATAAGTAAACACGTAGAAAAAGAAAGTAAGATTCTGTGGAATTTCTAACAGAGAGCCCCGACAGCTGAAAAAGGGTGAAAGAAAACGAATCTGAAAATGGCTTTTGAGTGGGTGTTTCGAGAACGCAAGTTTTAGAAGCGCACGGATGTCCCCGTTACTGAGACCCCAATATCACGCAACAGCGTCGCATTGGAGTAGAGGCATTCTTCGTAAGTCGGATGCAAACTAAGGTGGTACCATGTAAATTTATTACATCCTTAAGAGATAACTCTTAAGGATTTTTTTTTACCCAAAAAAGGAGGAGAAACTATGTGCCAAGTGATCAATCATTATGAAATTGTAGGAAGTTTTTTGCGTCCGGAGAAGTTGAAGCAAGCAAGGGAAGCGTTCGCTGAAGGAAAAATCACTCGATCCGAGTTAAAAGAAGTTGAGGATCAGGCGATCAGTGAGTTAGTCGCAAAACAAAAAGAAGTTGGCTTGAAATATGTCAGCGATGGCGAATTTCGCCGTAGTTATTGGCACTTGGATTTTTTCTGGGGATTTCAAGGAATAGAGCATATTTTAATGGATCAAGGCTACTTGTTCCATGGGGAAGAAACCCGTGCTGATTCTGCACGATTAGCTGGGAAAGTCGCATTCAATCCAGAACATCCCGTGTTTGAGGAATATCGCTTTGTCGCGGCTCAGGCAGATGGGGTGCCTGTTCGCCAGAGTATCCCAGCGCCTGCTCAATTGTTTGTCGAACTTGTTCGAGGCAGCAACGAAGAAAAAGTGAACGCTATCTATCCGGATCGGGAAGTATTGCTTGCTGATATTGCGCAAGCCTATCGTGAAACCATTTTAGCCTTGTATGATCTTGGCTGTCGTCATCTAAAATTGGATGACTGTACGTGGGGGATGCTGGTGGACAAAAATTACTGGCAGTCAAGGACCAACGATGAGTATGATACACAAAAATTACAAAAATTGTATCTGCGGTTGAATAACAGTGCATTGGTGGATCTGCCTAACGACCTGCACGTGACTACCCATGTTTGCCGTGGCAATTACCATTCGACATGGGCGGCATCGGGAGGCTATGAGCCAGTTGCGGATTCGCTGTTGGGACATGAAGCGGTCGAAGCCTTTTTCTTGGAGTTTGATGATGATCGCTCTGGGGACTTCCAGCCATTGCGGTTTGTCCCGGAAACAAAGAAAGTCGTTCTCGGTCTAGTCACAAGTAAAAATGGGGCTCTGGAAGAGAAAGAAAGCTTGATTGCCCGGATCAAAGAAGCCAGCCAATACGTGCCCTTAGAGCGTTTGAGCTTGAGTCCGCAGTGTGGCTTTGCTTCAACAGAGGAGGGCAACATTCTGTCAGAAGAAGATCAATGGAAGAAATTGCAGCTGATCATTGAAGTGGCAGATGAAGTCTGGGGCACTCAACCAGTCACTGCCAAATAGACAAAGACGATTGAGGCAAACACTTCATGTGGTTGAAAATATTTCAGTTTCCCAAAAAAATGAGCCCACCTTCATTGGTGAGCAAGAGTCATTCACCAAGATCCGCCACTTATTGAAATAGACAGCTTTTTATGTTAAGAATAGGGTATGCTTTTTGGAGAGAACATGATCCAAAAGTAAAAATTCTTGTTATTTCTTACAGAAAGAGAGTCTTAGTTTTTTATGGATATGAATCGGAAATTCTTTGCTTTTGATATTGATGGCACGTTACTGGATTCGAACAAGCAACCGTTGGAAAGTACGATTGAAGCATTGGAGTTGCTGCGAAATGCAGGGCATTTCGTGACAGTTGCTACAGGCCGCAGTCGTTTCCATGCGAAAGACATCATCCGCTCCCTTGCTTTTGATAATTATATTTTATGCAATGGCGCTGCTGCATTTTTGGCACACCAACAAGTGTACAAAAATTTATTAGATGAAGAACAGCTAAAAGCATTTGTTGCTGAAGCAAACGAGTTAGGGATCGATACCGCATTTGTGGGAATGGATACGGCTAAACGAGCTTCTTCTTTAAATATTGGCATCATGGATGAAGCAATGCGCTCTTTTGGCGCACAATTGCCTGAATTAGACATGCACTTTCCGGAAGAAAAAGAAGTCTATCAAGCGTTGGCTTTTTATGGGAAAGAGTATGAAGACTATTTTGACGATCGCTACAGTAAATTACGTTTTGTTCGCTGGCATGAAAACAGTGTCGATGTCGTGCCAAAAGATGGTTCAAAAGCAGCCACGATTCTTTCGGTGGCACACCAACTAGGAATCTCACAAAAAGATGTGATTTGTTTTGGCGATGGCCAAAATGATCGCGAAATGCTGCAAGCTGCCGGCGTCGGCGTGGCCATGGGTAACGCGGCTCCCGAGATTCAAGCGATCGCTGATAAAGTCACCGCCAGCAATGATGAGGATGGCATCTGGCAAGCATTGAAAGAACTAGACTTGATTTAAACAAACTGTGTCCTAAGAAACAGACAAACCTGAAATTTTTTGCAACAGCCAAATCAGAGAAATCAGCCCCGCAAATTGCCAGAAGGATTTCCTTCGGTGCCCCTTCTTAAGGTGGCAGCCTACCTATTTTACTAAGGGATCCGGTTGATTCTATGATGGAAGCTCTGTGTAAGATTAGGCAATGTCTTATTCTTGGGAGCACAGTTTCTTTTTTTCAGCAAGTATTGGTACAATGGAAAAAAGAGGAGGAGTGAAGATGAAAATAGCATTGATAGCCCATGACCGCAAAAAAGAATTGATGGTGAAGATGGTCACCGCTTATCGCGAAATCTTGGCACAGCATCAATTATATGCCACAGGAACAACAGGAAAACGAATCCAAGAAGCTACGGGACTATCCGTTCATCGCTATAAGTCTGGTCCTTTAGGAGGCGATCAACAAATTGGGGCGATGATTTCGGAGGATGCGTTGGATATGGTGATTTTTTTGCGCGATCCATTGGCAGCGCAACCACATGAGCCGGATGTGACCGCATTGATCCGTCTGTCAGATGTTTATGAAATCCCGTTGGCTACGAATATCGGTACAGCAGAAATGCTGCTCCGAGGATTAGATGCAGGATTTGCAGATTTCCGACAGATCATCCATGAAACGGACCATCGACCATTATCTTTTTGAAGGAAGTGACGAAAGTGAAGGACAAACCAATGATCGCCGATTTTTTGCGTTATGCCAAAATCAATACCCGTTCCGATGCAAGCAGCCAAACAATTCCTACTACCCCTGGACAAGTTGAGCTGGCACTTTTATTACGGGATCAATTGCAGTCTATGGGGCTTAACGATGTGTTGTACCATGAAAAGAATAGCTTTGTGATCGGACGTCTTGCAGGAAATCCGGACAAAACGGCTGTCGGATTTATCGCACATGTAGACACCGCTGATTTTGCAGCCGAAAACATCCAACCCCAGATCCATGAAAATTATGATGGCAAAGACGTTTGCCTCAATGAGCCGTTGGGGATCATGATGACAGTCGCTGAGTTTCCTAACCTCAAAGACTACATAGGTGAGACGTTGATCACTACAGATGGAACGACGCTCCTAGGTGCAGACGATAAAGCCGGGATTGCTGAGATCATCGATGCATTGCGGATTTTACAAACGATTGATCCACAAGAACGGGGAGATGTCTGGATCGCTTTTGGTCCGGATGAAGAAATTGGGAAAGGGGCGGATCTGTTTGACCCAGCCGATTTCCCAGTGGCTTTTGCTTATACAATGGACAGTGGTCGTGTGGGACATATGGAGTATGAAACCTTTAATGCTGCGCGGATCGATATCCAAATCAACGGAACAAGCGTCCATCCTGGGACGGCTTATGGTCGTCTCGTCAATGCATTAAAGATCGCCAACCAGATCGATGCGGCACTGCCGCAAGCAGAAGTCCCGGAAAAAACAAAAGACTATCAAGGCTTTTACTTACTTCACAATCTTTCTGGACATATCGGGCAAGCAGAACTCTCCTACATCATTCGTGATCACGATCAAACGCTTTTCCAAAAGCGCAAGGAGAAGATGGTGCAGATCATTGAAAAGTTGAATGAGTACTATGGTGAGCGGATCACCTATCAGCTGTATGATCAATACTACAATATGGGCGACCGAATCAAAGAAAATCCTCAAAGTGTTATCATTGCTCGTCAAGCAATGAAAGACTTAGGGATCACACCGATCGAAGCCCCTTTTCGCGGCGGCACAGGTGGGTCCAAAATCACTTACAAAGGGATCCCAACCCCTAATCTATTTACCGGCGGCGAGAATTTCCACGGTCAATATGAATTTATCACTGTTGAAGCGATGGCAAAGGCGCGGGACTTAATCGTTGCGATCGTGAAACGTGTTGCTGAATAATGATGACTCTCCAAACGACCAACGTTGTTTGGAGAGTGTTTTATTTTCTAAAGGGTCCTAGAAGAGCAACAAGAGCAGTCGGTAGGAAGGAATTCCTGTAGTTTAAGGTTGTTTGCTGTTATGGAATAGCTCTTTTTTTTCTCAAGAAAAACACTTATAATAAAGAAAGATGTTAAAAGAGAAGAGGAAAAAGTGTGCGGGTATTATTTATTGGAGATGTGGTTGGATCGTTAGGGAGAAATACCTTGACAGAGTATTTACCAAAATTGAAGAAAGCCTATCGGCCGCAAGTGACGATCGCAAATGGCGAGAATGCAGCTGCGGGTCGGGGGATCACGGGGAAAATTTATAAGAAATTTCTTCAAGATGGCGTCGATGTGATCACACTAGGAAATCATACATGGGATAATCGAGATATTTTTGAATTTATTGGTGATGCAAAAAAAATGATTCGTCCGGCAAATTTTCCAGAAGGGACTCCTGGTACAGGAATGGTCTTTGTGAAAGTCAATGCGATCGAATTAGCAGTCATCAATATGCAAGCACGCTCTTTCATGGTCGACATTGATGACCCTTTTCGTAAAATGGATGAGTTGGTGACTATCGCCCGCAAGCGTACACCATTTATCTTTGTTGATTTTCATGGTGAGACAACGAGTGAGAAACAAGCCATGGGCTGGTATCTAGACGGACGAGTTTCTGCAGTCGTCGGCACACACACCCACGTACAAACCAATGATGCCCGAATTTTGCCACAAGGAACGGCTTATTTGTCAGATGTAGGAATGACTGGTCCTTATGATGGGATTTTAGGGATGAAACGAGAACCTATCATCGAAAAATTCTTGACGGCATTGCCGCAACGCTTTGAAGTGATCGAGAACGGACGCAGTATTTTGTCCGCTTGTCTGATCGAGATCGATGAACAAACTGGAAAAGCCAAATCGATTCGTCCAATCCAAATCAGCGAAGACCGGCCTTTTACAGAATAGGAGAATCATGGACCCATTAGAAAAAGAAACAGCAGTAGCACAAGAATTGGCTGCGTTGCGGCAATTATTGGCACAACACCCGGTAGTACAAGAGTTTCAAAGGATTCAACAACGGGCGCAAAAGAATCAAAAGCTGCTGGAGTTAGAAGAAGCAATCAAGCAAACCCAAAAAGAAATCGTTCAGTATGAACATTATGATAAACCGGAAGCAAAAAAGGATGCTTTGCGACGAGTGGCTGAGTTGACCCAACAATATGACCAGCATCCACTCGTGATCGCCTATCGTGCGGCACTTCAGGCAGCAGATGAATTGCTGCACTACGTCACAACAGAAATCCAAAAGCAAGTGAATAAAGCCATCGAGGAGGAAGATGCTCATGCCTCAAAAAACTAAAAACACTCCTATGATGGAACAATATTTAAGCATCAAGGCACAATACCAAGATGCTTTTTTGTTCTATCGTCTGGGAGATTTCTATGAACTGTTCAATGAAGATGCGATCAAAGCTGCACAAATCTTGGAGCTGACATTGACAAGCCGCAACAAAAATGCGGAAGAACCGATCCCAATGTGCGGAGTCCCTTATCATGCCGCCAGTAATTACATTGATACGTTGATCGAACAAGGCTATAAAGTCGCCATCTGTGAACAAGTCGAAAATCCCAAAACCACCAAAGGAATGGTCAAACGGGAAGTCGTTCAATTGATCACTCCAGGGACAGTGATGGATAGCAAAGGGCTGTCCGCCAAAGATAATAACTTCTTGACGGCTGTGATGAAAACGACGCAAGGTTACAGTTTTGCTTATGCAGACTTGAGTACCGGCGAGTTAAAGACCGCGCTTTTAGAAGACGAGGACGCGGTATTGAATGAGGCCGCTGCCTTACAAACCAAGGAAGTCGTTTTGTGCAGCGAAGTTCCTGACTCCCTTAAAGAACTGTTGACCACTCGCTTGAGTGTTGTTTTTTCAAAACAAGAGACATATGAAGAAAATGCTGAATTCCGTTTTTTGACTAGCGGATTGCCTGAAGATGAAAAGACGGTCACTGGCAAATTATTGAGTTATCTCGCAATCACCCAAAAACGCAGCTTGGCTCATATCCAGCAAGCAGTAGAATATCAACCAGATCATTCTTTGAAAATGGACTATTACTCAAAGTTCAATCTCGAATTGAGTCGATCCATTCGAACTGGCAAAAAGCATGGAACACTCTTATGGTTATTAGATGAAACCAAAACAGCAATGGGTGCCCGTTTATTGAAGCAGTGGTTGGATCGTCCTTTGATCCAACCAAAGAAGATCTTTGCACGTCAAGAAATGGTTCAATCATTGTTGGACAGCTTTTTTGAACGAGCAGACTTACAAGACGCACTGACAAAAGTATATGACATGGAGCGCTTAGTTGGGCGAGTTGCCTTTGGCAATGTCAATGGACGGGATCTTCTGCAGCTGAAATCTTCTTTGCAGCAAGTTCCTCTGATCGCCCAGTTGATCAAAGGCATCAATCGTGGAGAGTGGAATGACCTGTTGATCGAATTGGAGCCACTGGATGAGTTAGTGGCATTGATCGATAGCGCCATCGATGAAGACGCACCGCTGCAGATCACTGAAGGAAATGTCATCAAAGATGGCTTTCACGAACAACTAGACAAGTATCGGGAAGCGATGCGCAACGGCAAGCAGTGGCTAGCTGAGTTAGAAGCCAAAGAACGCCAAGAAACAGGCATCAAGAATTTAAAAGTGGGCTTCAACCGTGTTTTTGGTTATTACATCGAAATCACCAAAGCCAATCTGGCTGGTCTCGAAGAAGGCCGTTATGAACGAAAACAGACCCTTGCTAATGCGGAGCGTTTTATTTCACCTGAATTAAAGAAGCTGGAAACAGTGATTTTAGAAGCGGAAGAAAAATCGGTGGATCTGGAATACCAATTGTTCTTGGAAGTACGAGAAGAAGTGAAAAAAAGTATCCTTCGCTTGCAGAAATTAGCCAAAGCCATTAGTGCAGTCGATGTGTTACAAAGTTTTGCGACAATTGCTGAACGCTATCAATATGTACGGCCAGTTTTGAAAAAAGAGCGCTCCTTGAATATCATCGATGGGCGTCATCCCGTTGTGGAAAAAGTGCTGGGGCACCAAGAATATATTCCTAATAGCATCGTGATGCATGAAGACACCGATATTTTACTGATCACTGGACCGAATATGTCTGGTAAGAGTACGTATATGCGGCAATTGGCACTGTTAGTGATTATGGCTCAAATCGGTTGTTTTGTTCCTGCGCAATCAGCAGAAATGCCGATTTTTGACCGCATCTTTACCCGAATCGGTGCCAGCGATGACTTGATTGCTGGACAAAGTACATTCATGGTCGAGATGATGGAAGCCAATCAGGCGTTGCGTCATGCCACACCAAACAGTTTGATCCTATTCGATGAATTAGGGCGTGGAACAGCCACCTATGATGGGATGGCACTTGCTCAAGCCATCATTGAATATATCCATAAAGAAGTCAAAGCGAAGACCCTTTTTTCGACCCATTATCACGAACTGACCATATTGGACGAAGAATTACTGCGTTTGCGGAACATTCATGTAGGAGCGGTAGAAAAAGACGGTGAAGTTGTCTTCCTGCATAAAATGATGGAAGGTCCGGCAGACAAGAGCTACGGAATCCATGTGGCGAAAATTGCAGGACTGCCTAGCGGATTACTACAACGGGCGGCAACGATCTTGAAAGCTCTGGAAGAACATGAACCAACGATCGAAAAGCCTGTGATAGAAG
This sequence comes from Enterococcus sp. RTP21361st1_A6_RTP21361_211029, assembly GCF_040910045.1. Classification (NCBI taxonomy): domain Bacteria; kingdom Bacillati; phylum Bacillota; class Bacilli; order Lactobacillales; family Enterococcaceae; genus Enterococcus; species Enterococcus sp. RTP21361st1_A6_RTP21361_211029. The sequence goes on from NZ_JBDGBK010000091.1 coordinate 8,211, forward strand.
AAACACAACAGCTTTCATTGTTTAGCGAGGTGTCCACAGAAGAAGTTGGCGTCATCGATCAGTTGAAAAAACTGAATCTCTTAGAAATGACCCCAATGGATGCGTTAAATAAGCTTTATGAATTGCAAAAACGAATCTAGAAAGAAGGAAAACAGATGGGCAAGATCCAAGAATTATCTGAACGTCTAGCGAATCAAATCGCTGCCGGTGAAGTCGTGGAACGGCCAGCCTCTGTTGTCAAAGAACTTGTGGAAAATGCAGTGGATGCCGGCAGCACACAGATCGATATCTTCATTGAAGAAGCCGGTCTACGCAAAATCCAGGTGATCGATAATGGCGAGGGGATTGCCGAAGAAGATGTCGTTACGGCCTTCAAGCGCCATGCCACCAGTAAGATCCATAACCGCGATGACTTGTTTCGGATACGGACACTTGGCTTTCGCGGTGAGGCATTGCCAAGTATTGCCTCAGTCTCGATTTTAACAATCGAAACAGCTGTCAAAGATGCTTCCCAAGGCTCATTCCTTCGGTTGAAGGGAGGTACTGTGGAAGAACATATACCAGCGAACTTGCGGCAAGGAACGAAGATCACTGTAGAAAACCTTTTTTATAATACGCCAGCGCGCTTGAAATATGTCAAAACATTGCAGACAGAATTGGCCAATATCGGCGATATCGTGAACCGTATTGCATTGAGTCACCCGGAAGTTGCTTTTCGCTTGGTCCATGAAGGCAATAAAATGCTGACTACTACTGGTAGCGGGGATTTGAAACAAACCATCGCCGGGATCTATGGTGTTGAGACTGCTAAAAAAATGTTAGCTATCAACAGTGAAGATCTTGATTTTAAGCTGACTGGTTATGTCTCGTTGCCTGAAGTGACCCGGGCTAGCCGTAATTATCTATCCACGATCATCAATGGACGATGCATTCGGAATTTTGCCTTGAATAAAGCAATCGTTGCTGGATATGGCTCAAAATTGATGGTGGGACGATTCCCGATTGCGGTCCTGGAGATCACGATGGATCCATTATTAGTCGATGTCAATGTTCACCCCACTAAACAAGAAGTACGTTTATCAAAAGAAGAAGAACTGACCAAATTGATCAGTAAATCGATCAATGACAGTTTGCGAGACGAGAATTTGATTCCGAATGCTGCCGATAATCTTCGTTTTAAGAAAAAAGTGACCACTGAACCTGTGGAACAAACGAAACTGGATCTGGGAACGAGTCCTACGACTTCTTCGGGATTAACTTTCAACCGCGAGACAGGAAAGTTTCAAGTGGCGTCATCAGGTTATCAACAGACTGTGGATAACTTTGTGGAAAACCCTGTGGAGGAAGGTGGAAAACTTCCAGAAAGCGCGGAGCAAAGGGAAAAGGCTCCGGAGTCTTCGGCATATTCTGTGGAAAATCAAGCAGTTTTCGATAGTCTGGAAGAAACACTGCCCAATAAAACGTTGCGAGATCCCTTTGCTGCGACAGTACCTGTGACAGAGATTGTCCAAGAAGTTGATCAACCAGCAGCGTCTGTTTTCGAGGATGCCAGTCAGCAGGACTTGTCGTTAATCGAAGAGCAGGCGCAAGAACGGCTGCATCCTGAACTGCATGCCGGACAGAAAAACTATACGAAATATGTGGATCGTTTGTTAGAAGAAACGCCTGCCAAGCAACGTTTCCCTCATTTAGAATATTTCGGACAGATGCATGGGACGTACCTGTTTGCTCAAAGCGACGAAGGACTTTATATCGTGGACCAGCATGCGGCCCAAGAACGGATCAAATATGAATATTTTCGGGAAAAAATCGGAGAAGTGAGCGACGATTTGCAAGAATTATTGGTACCGATCGTCTTAGATTATCCCAATAATGATGCGATTAAGTTGAAGGAACAAACTAAAAAATTACAAGAAGTTGGGATCCATTTGGAGGAGTTTGGGGCGAACAGCTTTATTGTAAGGGCGCATCCCACTTGGTACCCAGCAGGAGAAGAAGAAAGCATCATTCGAGAAATGATCGACATGCTTTTAGAGACAGGTTCAGTCAGCGTCAAGAAATTCAGGGAAGCAACAGCGATCATGATGAGCTGCAAACGTTCGATCAAAGCCAATCATTATCTAAATGAGGCGCAAGCACGAATCCTATTGGCGGATCTTGCAAAGTGTGAGAATCCCTTCAATTGTCCTCATGGACGTCCGGTATTGATTCATTTTACCAATAGTGATATGGAGCGAATGTTTAAACGGATCCAAGATCCGCATCGTGCAAGGAGTGGAATGGAATGATTGTCTTAGCTTCTCAATCGCCACGGCGAAAAGAATTATTAGCGGAATTGGTCCCATCTTTTCAGATACAGCCGGCAGATATCGATGAGTCTGTGGTATTTGGAGAGGAACCAGAGGAGTATGTGCAGCGAATGGCGCGGGAAAAGGCAGCAACTGTCACAGCCTGCTTTCCCACAGATCTTGTGATCGCCAGTGACACTACCGTAGTGGTGGGCCAGGAGATTTTCGGCAAACCTGCTGATGAAGCAGATGCCAGACGGATGTTGCAGAAGATGAGTGGAAAGACTCATTGGGTCCATACTGCGGTCGTTTTACAAAAACAAGAAAAACGACGAGAAAAATTGGTTTCTGCACAAGTATCCTTTAGTCTGTTGACGGAGCAAATGATTACCGAGTATCTGAAAACTGGGGAATATCAAGACAAAGCCGGGGGCTATGGGATCCAAGGAGCAGCAAAAGTGTTTGTTGAAGCGATCCAAGGGGATTTTTATACGATCGTTGGCTTCCCTGTTAATACGGTTGCCAAGTTATTAAAAGAATTTCCGGAGGAGCTGGAAAAATGAATCTATCCGGCAGGTGTCTTTGTGGTCAAGTTACGATTGAGCTAACGGAGGTTCATCCCCAAGTGACTGCTTGTCATTGCTCAATGTGTCAGAAATTTCATGGTGGTCCTTTTTTAGCGCTGGCCGCTTGTTCCCGTGATCAAATCACATTTACTGGCGAATCCTTGATTCAACGGTATAACTCTTCTAATTGGGCGCAAAGATGATTTTGCCGCCAGTGTGGCTCTAGCTTATTTTATTATGCACAGGAGACGGCAGAATTCTTCTTTGCCACTGGTTTGTTTCAAGAATTGACAGAAGCAGTTTTCACAGAAGAAATCTATACGAAAGACCAGCCGCCGTTTTATCATTTTGCTGAAAGAACCAGAAGGTGGCCAGAACTGCCCTCTTCTTAAGTAAAGAAGCAAGTTCGTTTACAAACGATTGGAAAAAAGGCAAGATAAGAGAAGAAAGTAGGTGAGAAAAATGTCAGAATCAAAAGAAGATTTGATAGCGAAATTGTCACCGATCGAATATGCGGTCACACAAGAAAATGCGACCGAACGTCCTTTTACAGGGACTTATGATGATTTTTATGAAAAAGGGATCTATGTGGATATCGTCAGCGGCGAACCGCTATTCGCTTCGACAGATAAGTATGATGCTGGTTGTGGATGGCCTTCTTTTTCGAAGCCCATCAACCGCAAAGAAATCAAAGAGAAAGCAGATTTCTCTCATGGCATGCACCGTGTCGAAGTCCGCAGTAAAGAAGCAGATTCCCATTTAGGACATGTTTTTTCAGACGGCCCGCAAGACAAAGGCGGGTTGCGCTACTGCATCAATTCCGCAGCCTTGCGATTCGTCCCATTGGAAGAAATGGCTGAGCAAGGATATGGAGAATATACTTCTCTTGTTGAGTAAAGGAGCAAGCTTCGCTTGCTTCTTTTTTTGTCTTTCAGTCTATGCTACAATAAAGGGAACGTATGTACAGCTAGATGTATAGAAAGGAACGGTTATGTACGAATATATTATTGGAAAAGTCACGGATATCTTTCCGGCGTATATCGTTGTTGAAACGCACGGTATCGGTTATCAAGTGGCATTCGGCAATCCGTATGCGTTCAGCGGCAAGCTGAATCAAGAAGTGAAGATTTATCTGCATCAAGTAATTAGAGAAGATGCCCATAGTTTATACGGGTTTTCTACATTAGAAGGAAAGCAATTATTTTTAAAACTGATCAGCGTCTCTGGGATCGGTCCTAAAAGTGCATTGGCAATTATGGCGAATGAAGACCATGCGGGATTGATCACGGCTGTCGAAAACGGAGATGTCACTTATTTAACCAAATTCCCAGGTGTTGGCAAAAAAACAGCACAGCAAATGATATTGGACTTAAAAGGAAAAGTCGCAGAATTAGTCGGTGAAGAGCCAACGGCACCAGTCACTGTGGCGAATACCGCGTTGGACGAAGCGATGGCAGCTTTGAAAGCATTAGGCTATAGTGAAAAAGAAATCAAGAAAGCTGAGAAATATTTAGCGCCTAATACGACTAAATCAACAGATGAATACTTACGAGAAGCATTAAAATTGATGATGAAAAAATAAGGAGCGAGTTAGGTGACGGATGAACGGATTGTTTCACCGGAAACGAATGAAACAGAAGAATTGATCGAAAAATCATTGCGTCCGCAGTTTCTCGCGCAATATATCGGTCAAAATAAAGTAAAAGAAGAGTTGTCGATCTACATTCAAGCAGCCAAAAATCGGGAAGAAGCATTGGATCATGTGCTGCTTTACGGACCACCTGGATTAGGAAAGACGACAATGGCGATGGTCATCGCCAATGAAATGGCGGTCAACATCAAGACGACTAGTGGACCTGCTATCGAAAAGCCGGGAGACTTGATTGCGATTTTGAATGAATTGCAGCCGGGGGATGTCTTGTTTATTGATGAGATCCATCGTTTGCCGCGAGTTGCCGAAGAAATGCTCTATTCTGCAATGGAAGATTTCTTCGTGGACATCATGGTTGGCCAAGGAACAACTGCGCATCCGGTCCATTTCCCGTTGCCGCCATTCACCCTAGTAGGAGCTACGACTAGGGCAGGGATGCTTTCTGCACCATTACGGGATCGATTTGGGATCATTTCTCATATGGAATATTATGAAGACCAAGACTTAAAAGAAATCGTCTTACGTTCAGCGGATATTTTTCAGACGGAGATCGTGGAAGAAGGGGCATTTGAGATTGCTCGACGATCTCGAGGAACGCCAAGGATCGCTAACCGCTTGCTGAAACGTGTTCGAGACTTCGCGCAAGTGCAAGCGAATGGAATCATTGACCGCCAAATCGCAGATAAAGCTTTGCTGCTTTTGCAAGTCGATCATGCTGGTTTAGATTATGTGGATCAGAAGCTGATTCGAACGATGATCGAGTTGTATGGTGGAGGGCCTGTGGGCCTCAGCACATTATCTGTAAACATCGGTGAAGAAACAGAGACCGTGGAAGATATGTATGAGCCTTACTTGATTCAGAGAGGGTTTTTGAAACGAACACCACGTGGACGGATCGCTACCACACTTGCTTATACCCATTTTGGCTATGAAAATCATTTTGAAGAGCTGTAAAGCTCTTTTTTTTATGGTTTAGTGAAACGTTTTTCTATCGTTCATGTTCTAAAATTAGTTGCTTCGAGAAAAGAAACAACGCAATAAACAGTTGCAAGAGCTGTAGAAAAACAAAAATAAGTGATCTGGTGTAGCGGATAACCTTGTTATTAAAGG
>NZ_JBDGBK010000092.1:0-13735 GCF_040910045.1 Enterococcus sp. RTP21361st1_A6_RTP21361_211029
TCATGAATCCCTTTACTATAATAAAATAAGAAGTACATAAAGAGGTGAGAAAGATGATCAAAACGAAGAAAATCTATGCCTTTATTCAATCGGCACAACTCGCCGATGCTCTGATGCGTGAACAAATAGCCAACTGGTTCGCTTTGGTCCGTCTTTCCTTTACCCCCACCAGCTACTATTTAAATCAAAAGGAAATCCACTCCTATGATATCGCTGAAGTACGCTCATTGCTGGAGGGAAGTATTGACGAGGTCAATTTTGAACTGATTTTAACCGATGGACAAAATGAATCCAGTATACACGTTGTCCAAGAAGCCGTACTGCAACGACATCTTTTTACATTTGATGTTTTTCAGGGATCGCGAGAACTATTACTGAGTTATATAAAGACCACAATGGAACAAGGCGGTCTCTTTAGTTATATTCGAGCTTATGATGAATTCCTCAATCATAATGTCGAAAGTGTAGAGAAACGCTATAACTTTCAGAAACCAGAAGAAATCGCTGAATTACCAAAGCGAAAAAACCATGCCAAAGAAATCGTGATCGATTGCAATCAATTTGCCGGATATGATGTTTTTTATAACGGGTTTTGTTTAACTTCCTGTTGGCGCATGTATTTCTCAGAGTACTATGAGCGAGTGTTGCCGTTAGTGATTATTAAAGATGCCCAACAAGTAGAACAAATCCAAACGATGGAGGAAGGGGTTGTCATGGTGGAGCTTTACCGTGATCCGTTTCAATGGGATCATCCTGCCAACCTTTCCTATCAACGTTTGTTTCGGGACCAAATCGGGGTGGATCAACTTACTTGGGATAACGGAGTAGGGATTTTGCGAGAACCGTTTATTGAATACGCGTTTGGCCATCAGTTGATCCAAACGATCCAATATCAAAATGATCGTTTACAGCCCACCGTCAAACGCAAAGCGACCCATTTTATCACTCGGAACTTTGATTTAGTTCGTGAGATTTACCAAGAACGTCGGGTGAGGGGATTGTTGAATGCACAGGCTTATTTCCCTTGGATCGACCAAGAAGGCATGCGGATGATGGATTACATTGTCTTAAAACCACAGTTAACGCTCGATAATGGCTTAGATGCTTATGAATTTTATATTCGCAGTCATTTAGAGGCGGATTACACTACGGAACATTTTGAAGAATACACCGTTTGTTTGCAGTTCTATTTGCCGCAAGAGGCGATGACAGATATTCCTATCGACGAATTGAAAGATCGTATGTCAGATGTTCGCTTTGGTTTATTGCATCGCAGCAAAAAATATACCTGGGTCAATCTAAAAAAAGAAACCCATCGCTTGCGGGTCTATTTTATGAATATGGAACGCTTAGCTGAACACCAATCCATTTCTGGAAATAAATAGAGCCATATAAAATAGCAAAGACAAGGAAGTTGAATGATTCTCGCAAAAAAATCTCCAGTGTGTTTCAAACACGCTGGAGATTTTTTTGCATAGGAGACGCTAGTTGTTTCACACAACACGTATTAAGCGGTAGTTACTTCTTTTTTTAACAAACCGAAGATGATTCCTGAAACAATCGCACCAATTAATATGAACAATAGGAATAATAATGGTTTTGATAGTAAAAGGACCACAAAGATCCCACCGTGAGGAGCCATCAATTGAATATTGAATGCACCGACTAGGGCACCAGTTAAAGCAGAACCAATCACGAAACTTGGAATGGCCCGAAGAGGATCAGCTGCTGCAAAAGGAATCGCACCTTCAGTAACAAAAGATAAGCCCATCACGATATTCGTCAAACCTGCTTCTTTTTGATCTTTAGTGAATTTATTTTTGAATAAAACTGTTGCGATAAAGATCGCCAATGGCGGCACCATTCCACCAGCCATGACTGAGGCCATTACGACACTACCACCTTCGGCAACCGTTGTGGCAAGTGTTGCTGTACCGAACACATAGGCAGCTTTGTTGATTGGACCACCTAGATCGGCTGCCATCATAGCTGCTAACAGAGCACCTAGTAAAGCGGCATTTGTTCCACTCAATCCTGTTAAGAAGCTGTTTAAGCCGTCATTGATCGCTTTCATTGGGACATTGATCATTAGCATGAGGAACCCAGTAATCAACAAACCAAAAACAGGGTAAAAGAGAATCGTTTTGATTCCGTCTAATGACTTAGGTAAACCTTTGAAAAGATTGCGCAAGAATTTGATGACATATCCTGCTAAAAATCCACCAATCAATGCACCAAGGAATCCTGCGCCACCACTGTTTGCCAATGCGCCAGCAGCAAAACCAACGATCAAACCTGGGCGATCACTGATACTCGATGCAATAAATCCAGCCAAGACAGGTAACATGAATCCGAAAGCGGCATTACCGATTTGATTGAACCAAGCAGCTTGTTGATTATAACTACCTAATTGATTTAAAGCGTCTTGCGGTACACCCATGAATTGATCGACCATAAAGGAAATAGCGATCATGATTCCGCCTGCAATAACGAATGGCAACATATGGGAAACACCATTCATCAAATCTTTATAGATTCGTTGACCAAACGTACCATCAGCAGAAGATTCTTCTGCAACTGTTTGTCCGCTACTGTGAAAGACAGGAGCATCACCGCTTAAAGCTTCATTGATCAGTTGTTCCGTCTTACGAATCCCGTCACTAACAGGACGATTCACTAGATGTTTGCCGTTGAAACGATCCATCTCGACCTTTTTATCAGCAGCGACAATGACGCCAGCTGCTCGTGCAATGTCCTCTTCTGTTAATCGATTTTTAATGCCTTCCGAACCATTCGTTTCAACTTTGATTTCTACGCCTAGTTCTTTGGCTTTTTTCTTTAATGCATCTTCAGCCATGTAAGTATGAGCAATACCTGTTGGACAGGCTGTAACAGCAACGATATAAGGGCGATCACTCACTGACTCTGTAGTTGTGACATCTGTCTGTTCTTTTTTTGTACTTCTGCTTCAGCAAATAGTTGTTGGACTGCATCCGCAGTTGGTGCTTTCTTTAATTTCTCAACAAATTCTGGATCAATCAACAAGCGGGAAAGAGCAGCTAAGGCTTGTAAATGGGTATCATTAGCTCCTTCAGGAGCAGCGATCATGAAGAAGAGGTAAGTAGGTTGACCATCCAGTGCCTCATAATCCACACCGGTTTTACTTTTAGCAAATAAAACAGTCGCTTCATTGACTGCTTGATTTTTCGCATGAGGCATTGCGATACCGTCGCCAAGACCGGTTGATGTTTGGGCTTCGCGAGCCAAGATCCCTTCTTTGTAGACAGCAATATCTGAAATGCGGCCAACTTCATAAAGTTTGGCAACCATTTCGTCAATCGCACCTTTTTTATCCGTTGCTTGAAGGTCCATGATCATGGCATCTTTTAAGAGTAAATCGTTGATTTTCATTGTTTATCCTCCTTATGTTAAGTCAAAGTATCTTTTCAATAACAACTTCTGGCAATAATTCTTGAATAAATGCTGATGTGGCTAAATCATCTGAAAAAGCAGTGGCGCTGCCGCAAGCAACTCCCCATTTAAAGGCTTCCAGTGCATTTTTTGTTGCTGTATATTGTCCGATAAAGCCAGCAATCATTGAGTCGCCAGCTCCAACCGAGTTTTTCAGTGAACGCTTCAGAACATTCGAGCGGTAGATTTCGTTTCCAGTAAAGAAAATGGCTCCATCTCCGCCAAGGGAGACAATGACATTCTTGGCGCCATCAGCGATTAATTTTTGTCCATAAGGTAAAATATCTTCGAAGGAGTGGAATGTCGTTTGATACAATTCCGCTAATTCATGATTGTTGGGTTTGATCAGCAACGGTTGGTCGGGTAATGCTGCGAACAACTCTGGACCCGTTGTGTCAATGACGAACTCGGCTCCAGCTTCTTTGACGATGGCGATCAACTCTTGATAGTAGTCAGCCGTCAGTCCATTTGGTTTGCTACCAGAAAAAATGACGATATCTTCCTTGGTAAGAGAAGACAGTTTGTCTTTCAATTGCTGACTTTCATCCTTTGAGATTGTTGGCCCTAATCCGTTGATTTCAGTTTCTTCGCCAGATTTTAATTTAATATTGATCCTTGTATCGGCAGCAACTTGTGTGAAATCGGTCGTGATTCTTTCATTGATCAGCCAATCTTCAATGAAACGTCCAGTGAATCCGCCAATAAATCCAAGTGCAGTGGAAGGGAGCTGGATCCGCTGTAAAATACGAGAAACATTGATGCCTTTGCCGCCAGGAAGTTTAAAGTCTTGCTTCATTCGATTAAGTTCGCCCAATTGTAATGCTTCGACGTGGACAATATAGTCAATTGATGGGTTGAGTGTGACAGTATAAATCATTCGGATACCTCCATAATAGTCGTTTGTGTTCGAAATTTAGCCGCATAGTTTTTCGGACAGAAGTCTGTGATAATCTCTGCGTCTTCAATGGCAGCAACTTGAGCAAAAGTAGTTTGTTGAAATTTAGAATGGTCCAGTAATACATAAGCTTTTTGACTATTTTCAATCGCGATTTTTTTGATCATTGCTTCTTCAGGATCTGGAGTCGTAAAGCCTGCGTCTACATGAGCACCATTCATTCCAATAAAACAGCGATTGAAGCGCAGTTTTCGCAATTGCTCACTGGCACCGCTCCCCAAGACAGCGTTCGTACTGATTTTGATCGTTCCTCCTAAAATCAATGTCTCGATTCCTTGATCGATCAGTAATGCCGCATGTTTGACAGAGTTGGTTACAACCTTCACATTTGAGATCGATGACAAGAAAGGGATCATTTCTAAAGTTGTGGTTCCAGCATCCAAGTAAATGACCTCATCCTTTTTGATCAATGAGACGGCATATTGGGCGATTTTTTGTTTCTCTACTTGGAACTTTTGCGTTTTTTCTTTCATATTGGGTTCAAATCCAAGGTGCTGGATCTTTTTGGCACCTCCATGGATTCGGACCAAAACTCCCTGTGCTTCAAGTTCTTGTAAATCGCGACGGATAGTGGACTCAGATGCTTGTAATTGATGGATCAATTCGCTGACTTTCACGATATCCGTTTCTTCTAAAAGGGCTAAAATCCTTTGATGACGCTCTTCTGTAAGCATTTACATCACCTCTTCAATTGTTATGATAGCACATAAAACAGTCGTAATCAATCACAATCGTTTAAAAACAATCAAAATGTAAGGGTGATACATTCTTAAACGGTCAAAAACGGTCGGCAAATTACTCAGAAAAGAATCGAAATGGGTTAATGTTTGACAAGAATGGCTATTCTTTGGCTTAATTATTTTTAGGGGGGAATTATATGAAGAATGAAGTGATATTGCAAGGCTTCGAATGGGACTTGCCTGCAGACAGTCAACATTGGAATAGATTGAAAGAAATGAGTAGTGAGCTTAAAGATTATGGATTTACAGCGGTATGGTTGCCTCCTGCATATAAAGGTACAGCGGGCGTCGAAGATGTTGGCTATGGTGTCTACGACTACTACGATCTTGGAGAATTTGATCAAAAGGGATCAATACCAACCAAGTACGGAACCAAAGATGAATATCTTGAAGCAATCAAAGCGTTGCAAGATCAGGGGTTGGAGGTTTACGCAGATATTGTATTCAATCATTTGATAGGAGCCGATGAAAAAGAAACGGCACCAGCGGTCAAATACAGTTGGGACAATCGCAACAAGCCGATAAGTGATGAAGAAGAGATCGAAGCTTGGACGAAGTTCACTTTCCCTGGAAGAAAAGGGAAATACAATGACTATGTCTGGACGTGGAAAAATTTTTCTGGCGTTGATTATGATGACCGAACCAACGATCATGCCTTGTTTAACTTTGCCCAAAAAGGGTGGGAAGATCAAGTGGATGATGAGATGGGCAACTATGATTATCTAATGGGCTGTGATTTGGATATGGAGAATCCAGAAACTATCGAACAGCTGGATAAATGGGGCAAATGGTATCAAGAGTTAACGAATGTGGATGGCTATCGCCTAGATGCTGTCAAACATATTGAGTTTAATTATTATGTTAATTGGCTTTTGAATCGCCGGGAAGAAAAAGGCAAAGATTTATTTGTGGTGGGAGAATATTGGTCGGGTGATCTGCCGAAACTAGAAGAGTATCTCGATTCTTCCGGAAATCTGATCCATCTGTTCGATGTGCCACTGCATTACAATTTCTATGAAGCATCTCATTCGAATGGTGCGTACGATATGAGTCAAATCTTTGCAGGTACATTGACTGCTTCTCGAGAAGACTACGCTGTGACTTTTGTCGATAATCATGATACGCAAGTCGGTCAGAGTTTACAGTCATGGGTAGATGGCTGGTTTAAAGTGCATGCCTATGCGTTGATCTTGTTGCGAAAAGCTGGAGTACCAGTTGTTTTCTGGGGGGATCTATTCGGTATTCCTGAACAAGGTATTGAACCAGTTGGAGAAAATTTAGAAAATCTCCTGAAATTGCGTGAAAAAATCTCCTTTGGCAATCAAGTTGATTATTTCGATGACCCAAATTGTATCGGTTGGGTACTGACAGGAGATTATGAGCACGAACTGTCTGGCTTGGCCGTGGTCATGACGAATGCCCAAGGTGCTGAGAAAGAAATGACCATCAGCGCCATTCATGGTGGTGAAACTTACGTAGATATTTTGAAAAATAATGAAGCAAAAGTTGTCTTAGACGAAACAGGTAAAGGAATTTTCCCAGTCAATGACGGTCAAGTTTCCGTTTATGTGGATGAACGTTTGGTGGAAAAATACTATAGCTAATTTCAGAAGCTGATTTTAGAAAGAACCGTTTGGTAATATTATACGACAGCGATTGTATGGCAATGAAAGAAGGAGCAAAACTGCAGAACATGTGTCTGTAGTTTTGCTCCTTCGATTTTTTTCTGATCGATAAATAAAGACAGGAGGATGTTGACGGCAATTTGGCAGCCAATGTTTAAGTCAGAGGACCATCAGCTAAATAGCTGATTTTTTTCTTCACTTCCGAAACACTATTCGAATCCGTTAAGATCAAAAGGGCATCACCAACTTTCATGATCGTATCTCCGCGGGTCAAAATTTCGTTTTCGCCACGACGAATGGAAATCAGCAACATGTTTTCTGGCCAAGGAAAGTCTCGAACGGCCATCCCATCAAATGAACTTTCTGCGGTTACCGGATACTCGATCACTGTTTTCGTTCCTCGGATATTCACAGCGGGTTCTTTATGCATCTTTTCAAGGAGAGACTCATAAATAGGATGACCACCAAGACCATCGACCACGATATAAGCTACTAAACTAACTAGTCCTAACGGCATTAGGTGATTGATTGATCCAACCATCTCTGTTACTAAAATAATAGCAGTTAAAGGAGCCTTACCGATCGCTGTAAAATAACCAGCCATTGCTACGATCACGAAATTCTTGATATAAATAGGATCCAGACCGATCGACTGTGCCAAAAAGGTACCAAAGATCGCACCAATCAGCGCACCTAATGTTAAGATAGGAAGGAAAATCCCCCCAGGCAGTCCAGCTCCATATGAAATCATGGAAAAACAGTAACGCAAAATCAGCAACATGACCAAAAACAACAGGGGAGCCCCGGTTTCTCCTAAAGTCAAGATAATTTGATTCCCGCCGCCTAAATAGTCTGGTAAAAATAGACCGATTGGAATAATCAGCACAAAAGGAATCAATCCATACCAGTCAGAGGATATGGGTAGTTTTCCATACCATTTAGGCAAAGACAGCAATGTCCACTGGTAAAATCGTCCTAAGATCCCTAGTAAGATACCTAAGATGACTAAAGCACCGTAATATTTCAAAGGCAAGTCATTGATCTTTCCTTGGTAAAGGACAGGTTTCAATCCAAAAAAATTTAAAGAGACAAAGTTAGCAGTAATCACTGAAGCAAAAGATGTCAGCCATACAAGAGGTGAAAAGGAATGATGGATCTCTTCTAAAATGAACAGCAAACCGGCAATCGGTGCATTGAAAGCCGCCGACAATCCTGCACTGGCACCACTGGAAATCAATATTTTTTCTTCTGACTTTGGGGCTTCGAAGAACTGACTTAAACCTTGTCCGACAGCAGCACCTAGTTGAATCGAAGGACCTTCCCGCCCCAAAAAAAGACCCGATCCGACGGATAAAATGCCCCCGATAAACTTTTTCCAAAGGACAGAGAACCAATTATAATCGATCTCGCCACTTAACTTCCCTTCAACTTGAGGAATACCGCTGCCTTTGATTTGAGGTTCTGATTTTACTAAAAGGATCACAATAATTGCAGTGATGATAGAGAGAATTACCCACAGTATGATCTGATCTGGATGATCAGCAAGGTGTCGATAGACAGCAGCAACTTTTTCGCCTATCCATTCAATCGCAAGGCGAAACAAACTAACCACGATCCCCACAAATGCTCCTACCAAGATTCCTTTGCCTATAAAGGCCAGGCGGGTTGTATCTAAATAATGGATTTCATGTTTCTTCATCAAACTCCTCACTTTCCTTATTTAATTTAGCCCTTTTTTGAATAGATAACAAGGAATTTTTTTGAAGGACAAAAAAGAAAAATTTAGCAACTTTTCAAGGCGTTCGGTTTTCCCTACAATCGGATAATGCTATAATTGAATGGATTGAGAAAGAAAGGATGGTTAAAACCATGTCATCCAAAAACGAATTACTTGCGAATATGAATCCCCGGCAAAAAGAGGCCGTGATGCATACAGAAGGACCTCTGTTGTTAATGGCCGGAGCCGGTAGTGGCAAAACGCGGGTCTTAACCCATCGGATTGCTTATTTGATTGAAGAAAAAAATGTCAATCCTTGGAATATTCTAGCCATTACTTTTACGAATAAGGCGGCTAGAGAAATGAAAGAACGGGTGAATCAGCTTCTTGGATCTGGGGGAGAAGATGTTTGGGTCTCTACGTTTCACTCGATGTGTGTCCGGATTTTACGAAGAGATGTTGATCAGATCGGCTACTCTAGAAACTTTACGATCATTGATACCTCTGAACAAAACACTTTGATGAAACGAGTCTTAAAAGAGTTAAATATTGATCCAAAAAAATATGACCCGCGTTCCATTTTAGGAGCGATCTCCAATGCCAAAAATGAATTGTTGACTCCGGCAGATTATGAAAATCAACAAGGGAGCTTGTTTGAACAGATCGTAGGCCGCTGTTATGCGCTGTATCAAAAGGAATTACGAAATAATCAATGTATGGATTTTGATGATCTGATCATGAATACCATTCGCTTGTTTAAGGAAAATGAAGATGCACTGCAGTTTTATCAACGAAAATTTCACTATATCCATGTGGATGAATACCAAGATACGAATCATGCCCAATATACGCTTGTTAATTTATTAGCGGACCGCTTCAAAAATCTTTGTGTCGTGGGAGATGCGGATCAAAGTATCTATGGCTGGCGGGGTGCCAATATGCAAAATATTTTGGACTTCGAAAAAGATTATCCGGATGCAGCAGTGATTTTGTTGGAACAAAATTACCGCTCAACTCAGACGATTTTGAATGCTGCGAATCAAGTCATCAAAAACAACCGCAACCGTCCAGACAAAAATTTGTGGACTGAAAATAGAGCCGGTGAAAAAATCACTTACTATCGCGGGGATAGTGAACGAGATGAAGCTCGTTTTATTGTCAGTGAGATGCAAAAACAAATTGCAGATAAAGGACGTAAATTCGGCGACTTTGCTGTTTTGTATCGGACCAATGCTCAATCCCGGGTGATTGAAGAAATGCTATTAAAAGCAAACGTGCCTTATACAATGGTGGGCGGACGCAAATTCTATGATCGGAAAGAAATCCGTGATATCTTGGCTTATCTTTCGGCCATTGCTAACCCAAGCGATTCTCTAAGCCTAGAACGGATCATCAATGTGCCTAAACGTGGTATCGGGGCGACTTCTGTCGAAAAACTTCGTGAGTTTGCTTCGCTTCATGAATGGTCCTTGTTAGAAGCTGCGATGAATGTCGATTTAGCCAATATCTCAGGCAAGGCCGGCAAAGAACTTGGTAGCTTCGGCATGATGATGGACCAGTTTGCCCAAATGATTCCTTATCTGTCAGTGACAGAACTGACGAAAGAAATTTTGGATAAAACAGGTTACAAACAAGATTTGATCAATCAGAACAATCTGGAATCACAATCCCGGCTGGAGAACTTGGAAGAGTTCTTAACAGTGACCCAAGAATTTGACAAACGCTTTGAGGCACAAAATGAAGATGATGCCGATGCGCCAGAAGAAAAATTGACTGTCTTCCTCAATGACCTCGCTTTACTTTCCGATGTTGATTCCTATGAAGAAGAAAGCAGTCAAGTGACATTAATGACATTGCATGCGGCAAAAGGATTGGAATTTCCTGTGGTCTTTTTGATTGGGCTAGAAGAGAACATCTTCCCGTTATCTCGAGCATTGATGGAAGAAAGCGAACTGGAAGAAGAACGTCGTTTGGCTTATGTGGGGATTACTCGTGCAGAAGAAGAGCTATTCTTGACAAACGCATTTTCTCGTACATTGTATGGACGCACTCAATACAATCGTCCTTCTCGGTTTGTGGAAGAGATTGAACAAGATCTTCTGCAGTCACTGGGAGAAAGAACTCAGCCGAAAGGGGCAGCTGCTTCCTTTCAGCCTAAAGTTTTCAAACCAACGTATACCCAACCTCGTCAGTCCACTGTTTCGTCGAGACAAACCACGACTGCAGCCGGCAATCAATGGCAAGTGGGGGAAAAAGTCAACCATAAAAAATGGGGTGTCGGCACGATCGTTCGGACCACAGGGGCCGCCCAGGATCTAGAATTAGATGTCGCTTTTCCCCAACAAGGAGTAAAACGGCTGCTTGCAGCATTTGCTCCGATCGAAAAACTATAAGGAGGAATCGAAATGGCTGTGCCATCAACTGAAGTTCAACAACGAGCGGAAGAATTAAGAACCACTTTGAATCAATATGCCTATGAGTATTATGTGAAGGATCAGCCGTCTGTCGAAGATTACGTCTATGATCGACTTTATAAAGAACTTGTTCAATTAGAAACGGATTACCCGCAGCTGGTCACAGAAGATTCTCCTACTCAGCGAGTGGGTGGAATCGTTCTGCCTGGATTTGAAAAGGTCATCCATGATATTCCTCTGTACAGTTTGAATGATGTGTTTGATAAAGAAGAAATCATCGCTTTTGATGCGCGAGTCCAAAAAGCGCTAGGTCGTGCCGTTGATTATGTCTGTGAATTGAAGATCGATGGGCTATCAATCTCTTTGAAATATGAGAATGGACGGTTTGTGCGTGGTGCAACACGGGGTGACGGAACAGTCGGCGAGAATATTACGGAAAACTTGAAGACAGTCAAGTCAATTCCATTAAAATTGAAAGAACCTGTTTCATTAGAAGTCCGAGGCGAATGTTACATGCCTAAAGCTTCTTTCATCCGTTTGAATCAAGTACGGGAAGAAGAGGGCTTAGAGGTATTTGCCAATCCTCGAAATGCCGCAGCAGGAAGCTTGCGGCAACTGGATACACGGATTGCTGCCAGCCGTAATTTGAGCACATTCTTATATACTCTGGCAGATTTCGGTCCTATCGAGGCACACGATCAATTCTCAGCGCTTGATGAATTAGACAGTTTGGGTTTCCGGACAAATCATGAACGGCGTTTGTGCCGAACGATCGATGAAGTTTGGGCGTATATCGAAGAATTTCACGAAAAACGCAGTGAGCTGCCTTATGAAATCGATGGCGTTGTCATCAAAGTCAATGACTTCTCCGATCAAGATACACTAGGATTTACGGTTAAAGCTCCTCGGTGGGCGGCAGCTTATAAATTTCCACCCGAAGAAGCAGAAACGACCATTGAAGAGATTGAATGGACAGTTGGACGCACAGGTGTTGTGACACCAACAGCGGTCATGACGCCGGTTCGAGTAGCTGGTACAACAGTAAGTCGTGCCAGCCTGCATAATGTCGATTATATTCGCGCCAAAGATATTCGCTTGAATGACTCTGTGATTATCTATAAAGCAGGAGACATCATTCCAGAAGTTGCCAACGTATTGACGGATAAGCGGTCAAAAGCCAGTGAGCCCTATCCGATTCCTACCCATTGTCCCATTTGCGACAGTGAATTGGTCCATTTAGATGAAGAGGTGGCACTGCGCTGCATCAATCCGAAGTGTCCTGCACAAATGAAAGAAGGATTGAGTCATTTTGTTTCCCGAAATGCTATGAACATTGAAGGGTTAGGCCCACGAGTTCTTGAACAAATGTATGAAAAGCACTTAGTTGCTGATGTTGCAGACCTATATTATTTGACGGAAGAACAATTGTTGACATTAGACAAAATCAAAGAAAAATCGGCAAACAATATTTTGTCAGCAATCGAAGCCAGTAAAGAAAATTCTGTTGAGCGTTTGATATTTGGCTTAGGGATTCGCCATGTCGGATCTAAAGCAGCAAGAATTCTTGCGGAACATTATCGCAATCTGCGTAATCTAAGCAAAGCGGATGAGTCGGAGATCGTTTCTTTAGAAACGATTGGGCAAACCATCGCGGATAGTGTTGTCACTTATTTCAACAACGAAGAAGTCCATGATCTTTTAGATGAGTTGGAGAAAGCAGGGGTCAATTTTGATTACCTTGGTTTAAAAAATGAGGAGCTCTCGGCTATTGACTCACCCTTTAAAGGTAAGACAGTTGTCTTAACAGGAAAGTTGACTCATTTCACTCGGGAAGAAGCAAAGGAAAGAATTGAGAACCTTGGCGGAAAAGTGACGGGAAGTGTCTCAAAGAAAACAGATATCGTCGTAGCGGGAGAAGAGGCTGGTAGTAAATTGACGAAAGCGCAAAGCTTGGGCATTACAGTTTGGGAAGAGAATCAAATGGTGGCAGCGATTGAAGGGAGCCATAACCATGAAGATTAAACACTTCTTGATCGTCGCGATGTCGTTAAGCTTTTTGTCAGGTTGCGGCAATCTCAACAAAGGAATCACGAATATCAACGAAGGTGAAGAGACGGCCAGCGGTAATATTACCACTGGCCGTGTCGATAATTCTGTCTATCAGGCAGTCATGACAGACGGCAAGTACCAACCGAGTGCTGCTAGAGGATTGAATGCAGAGCAAATGAACAGCGGGTTCAATCAAACCAATTTTGAGAATGGCTTGCTGAGGCTGTCCAAGCAGACTTTTTCTGTCGATACGTGCTACTTTCAAGAAGGTCAAAAAATTCCTGCTGATACGATCAAGAATTGGCTGAAACGTGTCTCTGATGATAACCCGCAAGGTCTTAACCCTGCCGGTTCAGATCAGCCGCTTATTTTTCAACAATTGATGGAGCAAGATTTTATTAAAGAAGACGGCAAAACATTGGTAGGTATTAGTTTAGGCTTTGCCTTTAATACCGTCTACTATGGCAGCGACGAGACCATTTCTATCTCTCGTGATGAGTGGATGGCAAACGCGCGGAAGACAGTCAATGCTGTTTTGACACAAGTAAGAAAAATCAAAGGGTTGGAGACTGTACCTATCGTGATCGGTTTATTCGAACAAGCTGCTAAAGATGATATCGCCGGAGGTAATTATGTTTATCAAGCAGTCAGCCAAGATGGAGGAACAACTATCGATCAGTATGAGAAAGTAGCAGAGGCCCACATTATTTTACCTGTAGCTGCGGGGGTCGCCAATGCTGCCACCGATGATGGTTTGGATAATA
>NZ_JBDGBK010000093.1:0-13730 GCF_040910045.1 Enterococcus sp. RTP21361st1_A6_RTP21361_211029
AGATCCTGTAGCTGTACTGACGACAGCAATCGAGAATGGTATTACTTTCTTTGATCATGCAGATATCTATGGCGGTGGCGAATGCGAAAGTATTTTTGCAGATGCCCTTGCACAAACCGAATATAAAAGGGAAGATCTTTTCATTCAATCGAAATGTGGTATCGTCCCAGGGAAAATGTTCGATTTTTCGAAAGAACACATTATTAAATCCGTTGAAGGCAGTTTGAAACGCTTGAAAATGGATTATCTTGACGCGTTGCTGTTGCATCGCCCGGATACGTTAGTGGAGCCCGAAGAAGTCGCTGCTGCTTTCGACGAGCTGGAAAAAGCGGGAAAAGTTAAGTATTTTGGAGTCAGCAATCAAAATCCTGGTCAAATCGAATTGTTGAAAAAATATGTCTCTCAACCATTGCTGGCCAATCAATTGCAATTTGGCATCATGCATACTGGAATGATCGATCGAGGCATCCATGTCAATATGACGGATAGCGGCAGTGTCGATCATGATGGCGGCATTCTTGAGTATTCTCGGCTGAATGATATGACGATCCAAGCGTGGTCGCCATACCAATATGGATTCTTTGAAGGTGTCTTCATCGGAAATGAGAAATTCCCAGAACTGAATGCAAAACTAGAAGAATTGGCTGAGAAGTATCAAACGACTGCGACAGGAATCGCATCTGCTTGGATTCTACGGCACCCAGCAAATATGCAGGTGATCGCAGGCACGATGACGCCGCATCGTATCGAAGAGATCGCTAAGGCATCTACGATTGTGTTGACACGCCAAGAATGGTATGAAGTATATTTGGCAGCTGGCAATATTTTACCTTAAAAAAAAGAAGAAACCCTTTATTTAATGGAAACTATCTCAGGAATGTTCGTAAAAGACGAACATTCCTGTTGCTTTTTAAAAAAAAGATTCTAAAACACTTGTATTTATGAGTGAGCTGGTTTAAATTGTTGTGGGCATTAAAAATAGGCGACAGCCATTTGATGCTTGCTTCACTCTTATCAAGATTTGGAGGATATTTTTATGTTTGACATGAAAGTTTTTGATTACGAAGATATACAATTGATCCCTAATAAATGTATCGTGAATAGCCGTTCAGAATGTGATACGACGGTTACTTTAGGCAAACATTCATTTAAAATGCCGGTCGTTCCTGCAAATATGCAAACGATCATTGATGAATCAATCGCAGAATTTTTAGCTGAAAATGGCTATTTTTATATTATGCATCGTTTTGACGAAGCAGCCCGCATTCCTTTTATCAAAAAAATGAAGGAAAAAGGCCTGATCTCTTCGATCAGTGTCGGTGTCAAAGACTATGAGTATACTTTTGTCGAAACATTGGCTGCTGAAGGACTGGTGCCTGATTACATTACGA
Source organism: Enterococcus sp. RTP21361st1_A6_RTP21361_211029 (assembly GCF_040910045.1). NCBI lineage: Bacteria > Bacillati > Bacillota > Bacilli > Lactobacillales > Enterococcaceae > Enterococcus > Enterococcus sp. RTP21361st1_A6_RTP21361_211029. The sequence continues at coordinate 1,392 of NZ_JBDGBK010000093.1, forward strand.
TCGATATTGCCCATGGACATTCCAATGCTGTCATCAATATGATCCAACATATCAAAAAACATTTACCAGATGCTTTTGTGATCGCAGGGAACGTTGGTACACCTGAAGCGGTCCGAGAATTGGAAAATGCCGGCGCGGATGCAACGAAAGTCGGGATCGGACCAGGGAAAGTTTGTATCACTAAAATCAAAACTGGTTTTGGAACTGGTGGGTGGCAATTAGCTGCATTACGCTGGTGTGCAAAAGCAGCTCGCAAGCCGATTATCGCCGATGGGGGAATCCGCACCCATGGAGATATCGCAAAATCTGTTCGTTTTGGGGCAACGATGGTCATGATTGGTTCATTGTTTGCTGGACATGAAGAATCTCCCGGGGAAACAAAAGTCGAAAATGGTGTCGTTTTAAAAGAATACTTTGGCTCTGCTTCTGAATTCCAAAAAGGGGAAAAGAAAAACGTCGAAGGGAAAAAAATCTGGATCCCTTACAAAGGTTCTTTGAAAGATACTTTGGTTGAGATGCAGCAAGATCTACAATCATCGATCTCCTATGCCGGTGGCAAAGACCTCGAATCGATTCGAAAAGTTGATTATGTGATCGTGAAAAACTCGATTTTCAATGGGGATACAATTTAAGTTGATTCGGCTGTAGAATTGACAGTGGCATGAATAAAAGTTCGATCCAAAAGATTTCTTGGTCTTGCAGCAAGCGATAGGAAAACATTCTTATCACTTGCTGCTGAGGGCAACAAGTCTTTTGGTTTTTTTATTTTCAGCGCTGACCTTCTGCTTTTTGTGGAATCATCTCTATCGACTATTTGGTTTTTCTTAATCTTTCGTTATAATAGAAGAAATGATGAAAAAAACTAAAAAAATATTCTGAGCTAAAAGCGGATATTCAGTTGACTAAGTGAGTAAGAGCAATAACAATAAAGTAAACATGCAGAAAGAAGCAGGTGAGTGTTTGACTATCAAAGTAATGTCCGTTTTTGGGACAAGACCGGAAGCCATCAAGATGGCGCCTTTGGTAAAAGAATTAGAGGCTGATCCTCGATTTCAATCAATTGTCGTGGTGACAGCCCAACATCGCGAGATGTTAGATCAAGTATTAGAGGTTTTTGCGATCGAACCTGATTACGACTTGGATATCATGACATTGGGACAGACGTTGACCGGCATCACTACAAAAGTCTTGCTGGAATTAGAACCGATTCTCCACCAAGAAAAACCGTCAATTGTGCTTGTTCATGGTGACACAACAACGGCATATGCCGCAGCAACCGCAGCTTTTTACGCTCAGATCCCGATCGGTCATGTTGAAGCTGGTTTGCGGACGTGGAATAAACGATCACCCTATCCGGAAGAAGCCAACCGGCAACTCATCGATGTGCTAGCGGATCTTTACTTTGCTCCAACGCTTCAAAGTAAAGAAAATCTACTTGCGGAAAATCATGATCCAGAAGCCATCTTTGTCACTGGCAATACCGCGATTGATGCCATGCGCTACACTGTTTCTCAAGACTATCAGCATCCTACACTAACAGACAGAAAACAGCGAAAGATTTTGTTGACGATGCACCGCAGAGAGAATTTAGGTCAGCCGATGAAGAATGTTTTTCAGGCATTGGCTCGAATCGCAGGCGAGTTTCCAGAAGTCTCAGTCGTTTTTCCGATGCATAAAAATCCCAAAGTTCGAGAAATTGCTCAAGAAACTCTGGGTGCTTTAGAGAATGTTACATTGATTGAACCTTTAGATGTCATCGATTTTCACAATTTTGCCAACCAAAGCACATTGATTCTAACTGATTCCGGCGGTGTCCAGGAAGAAGCCCCTTCTCTCGGTGTTCCTGTATTGGTGTTGCGGGACACAACTGAACGTCCAGAAGGCATTGCGGCAGGAACGTTGAAATTGGTCGGTACAGGGGAAGAGGATGTGTATCAAGCAACGAAGCAGTTGTTGCAGGATCACGCTGCATATACCGCAATGGCGCATGCTGAAAATCCTTATGGTGATGGTAAAGCAAGTCAGCGAATCAAAGAAGTGTTGGCTCAATATTACCGTCTGTCCGGAATGGCAAATCCTTCGATCCAATGATCCAAAAACTGAAAATGGAATTGAAAAATAACAAAAGTATTTTCACATAATGGTTGACCTATATAATTAGATAGACTATAGTGAGGATAGAAATAAATAATTGTTAGGTGAGGCTCCTATATGGACACAAGCTGCTGCCGCAAAAGTATCGAGAGATGCTTAGTTGGTAGGACAGGCACTAGGCAATGCTTTTACAGGCATTTACAGTGACCTAACATGTTATTAAATAACGCATTCACAGTCCTCTCTCAGTGTATTCATTACATTACAGGGAGGGCTTTTTATTATGATTTTTACGTGGGAAGAGTTAATAGAAGAGTATATGCTGGAGCTAACAGCAAGGGGCTATGCAAAAAGTTCCTTACAGAGTTACAGCTCACAGCTGTTAACAATCAGTAAGTTTTTCAAGGAGCATTCCAGTGATCCTCTGGATGTGAAGAAGATTCATGTCAAGAAAATGATCATACTCTGGCAAGAGTTGGGTAGAGCGCCAGTCACTATCAACAAGGGGACAGTCATTCTTAAAGGTTTTTACAGATACTGCTGTGATGAAGGCTACATCACTGTAAATCCATGTGATGGCATTAGACAGCAGAGAGAGCAGAAGAAAATTATCTATCCTCTGAATGATACTGAAATCAAACAGATACTTCATGTAGCTGGTCAGCACTCTTATCCTCTGTTAAGACACAGGAATACAGTGATACTTATGTTGATGTTGGACTGTGGCTTGCGTATAGGTGAAGTAGAGCGGTTAAACAATGCAGATGTGTTACAGAATCAGCTGTATATCAAGGAAGCTAAGAATAGAAAGGAAAGGGCAGTTGCACTGTCTCCTGCAATGAAGAAAGCCTTGATTAAGTACATGCGTGTTAAAAAGCAGTTAAAACTGGATTGTGAAGCACTGATAGTTAACTACCACAATGAACGCATGACTAAAGGTAACATCTGGTTTATGATGCAGCAGATAGCCAAGAAAGTTAAGATCAGAGATGAAGTTAGGTTCAGTGGGCATACTCTGCGCCACACTTATGCTGCTATGCAAGTTAGAAATGGTCTAGATATTCACACGCTGTCATTGAACATGGGGCATGAGAACATAGGTATTACACAGACATATTTGCGTTCACTGCGCAGTGATGACTTTATTGATAAGTCTATTAAGACCAGCACACTGATGAATTTGCGTTAAACTACTGATTGAATCCTGTTCTAGCTGAAAATTACTCTTTTAAACTCCTACAGTAAACTGATATAATCAAAGCATTGGAACAGTTTTATTAGGAGGAAATTAAATGAAGAAAGTTATTTTGGCAACAGTATTTACAGCCTTATTGTTAGGGGGATGCAGTAGTGGTAATGTAGCTAATGAACAGCCACCTGCAGATAGCAGTAGTTCTACAGCAACAAGCAGCAGTACAGTAGAAAGCACTGTAGAGAGTAGTGCTGCAGAGGTAGATACGTCAAATTTAAGCTATTTTTATCCAGATAAAAAAGACACCAAGAAACTGGATGACCTGCACGTTAGTGTTCATTCTAAGCTAGACAATGATAACTATAAGGAAATTGACATTAGATCAAATGAGTTTGTAGAAGGTGCAGATGTTTTTATTTATATTGATGGGCAAATTTCAAATATTGACTCTGACCTTTCAACAGTTTTACGTACAGCAACTCCAATTGCTGGTGATGATATAACAGAGGGGCTGCATTCACTGGAACTAGTTCAGTATGCAAACAATGATGATGAAAATGGTGAAGTATTACTGTACGTGCGTTCAACTTACACAATTGATCCAGAGTAGACTGTCACATTTTACAGTTTATTGAAGTATAGTTTATAGGACAAAATAGTCAGAACTGTCACTGGCTATTCCTTCCTGAAATTGCAGTTAAGGGACTTGTTTTAGTCTCTTGGCTGCCTTTTTTATTGCACTTATATTTGACATGTAAAGGAGGTAGTGGCATGGCACTTGTAAATCTAAAACAGTCTAGTCTTACTGAGCAACAAAAAGAAGCAATTGATTTGCTGGTTGGTAAAGAAGGGGACTTAACACAACAAGAAATTGCAGACAGGGTAGGTGTATCACGTCAATCACTGTTCAATTGGCGTAAGAAACCAGAGTTCCGTCAAGCTTTGGTTGAACAGGCTAAGACAATTACAGACACTGGCTTGGCATATAGCCTTACTTGGATGGAGCAGGCAATGAAAGACCCACTTGTTAAAGATATAGGGATGTCAGTGATTGAACCTAAAATTCCAATAAAAAATGCTACACGGAAAGGTTATCTTGAAGCTACATCAGGAGACGGTATTGATTTAGCTTACCCTAACAGCTCTACAAGACGTGGCAGAGTTCAAAAAGAGTGTAGTCCTACACTCCAAACTGCAGATACAGTAGGAACTGTTGAAATTATCAATCCCCTTAAAGGTAAGACTCACTATGGGTGGCACTTTGAGCAGGCTGTATATGCTGAAGATGGCATTGTTAGAACAGTTAAAGCTGGCGGTGGTAGCGGTAATATACCTAAAGTAATAGAGCCATATAGAATTAGAAAGTTAACGCCATTGGAGTGCTGGCGTTTAATGGGCTTTACAGATCAGGACTTTTATAAAGCCCAAGAGGTAAATAGCAATTCTCAGCTGTATAAACAAGCAGGTAATTCAATTGTTGTACCTGTTTTAGAAGGTATTTTCAGTCAATTATTTATTAACAATAAACAACAATTAGCGGAGGTAGCATAATGGATGATTTAGTTGGATTGGTAGAAGTTTGGGCAGTTGATAAGGGACTTGATACTGCTGACAGTTTTAAGCAGTTTGTAAAAGCAGCTGAAGAATTTGGTGAAATTGCTGCAGCTTTAGCAAGAAACAATGAAGATGAACTGCGTGATGCTATTGGTGACACTGTGGTAACGCTGATAATTCTTGCAAAACAGAATGGCATGGATTTAGAAGAGTGTTTGCAGTGCGCATATGATGAAATCAAAGGGCGCAAAGGGAAAACTGTTAATGGCATTTTTGTGAAGGAAGCAGACTTAGGGGAGATTTCAGGATGACAAAGAAATTATTTAAAATTTTTCATACTTATGGAAAGAGCAGTGGAGATGAACTGGCTGAAGAGTTTGTAGCAGAGGACAACAGTTCCTCACGCCAAGGTTTGCTTGATGACTGGTGTGCATGTGCTGATTTTTATGGGGTAGCACCTGAGAAATTTGTCTCTGGAGAATCTGATTATATTTCTTTTGATAGAGACGGCGGAGACTGGGATGATCCTACTGGAGGATATATACAGGTAACTTCTTATGAAGAAGCTGTTGCTGCATTAACTAGTTATTACAGTACGGAGATTGAGAAATTGAATCTGTTATTTTCTAAAGATGTGAAGGAGCATGAAGGATGACCGTCCATGCAGTAGTCTATACCTTGAATGAGTTCTATAAGGATAAGTACAATCTGTTCAACAGAACTTTTACGTGCAAATACTGCAGAGCTAAAGTTGGTAAAAAGTTTAGAGAGCAGAATCCAAGGTATTACCGTAGATACTTGCTAGAGAACAGAGAAAAGGCTTTGGAAGAGTCACGCAAATGGTACCGCAATAACCCTGACAGGGCTGCACTGTATTACAGTAGACATGCAGAGAAAAGACAACAGTCTTTGGAGCAGAGTCTTCCAGAAGACAAGCAATACATTGAACAAATACATCAAGTTAAGAAATGTGTGATTACAGGGGTTACTGAAGAACTGGCACTAGATCATGTTATGCCTATTGCTGTTGGATATTGGGGGAACAGTAAGGGAAACTTAATGTGGTTATATAGCAGGCTAAATACCAGTAAGGGCAGTGCTAATGTATTTCAGTGGATGGAAGAAATGGAGCAAGAGAGACTGGACTATCTGCTGCCAGAGTCGGTGACAATGACAATAGAGGAATTTAAAGAGAAGTTGCTCCTTGCTCTAACTGCTAAAGCAGAAGAACTTGATCTATCCTTAGAACAGTACAAACAGAAATACAATGAAGAATACTTTGGGAGTGGTGTGGAAATATGAAAGAATTGACAGTTAAATTTGAGGATATAGACTAATGGATGCTTACTTAGAGATTAGCAATCAGTATTCTGCCATTTCTGTTGAAACAAATAAAAGTGATGATGTGACAATCCATATTGCAGATAGAGTTAGTAACACTGGAAATGGTATCACGCTTACAGCTGAACAAGCAAAGTTGCTTGCAGATATGCTGTATGGCGTAGCAGTGAGAGACATTTAAAACTGATGTCAGGGTAGTCAAAGTGTATGATTACTCTGGCTTTCTGTTATATAATTATCTAAGCAGAAATTTCAAAAGCTGAACTTTTAGTTGGAAATGAAGAAGTCTTTCTGAGCATTTGCTGTTGACAACTGTTGATATAACAGTTATTCTGTAGATGGCTAGAGGGAGGACTTCTAGTTGGAATGTTATGAATTTTAATAATTGTTAGGTGAGGCTCCTATATGGACACAAGCTGCTGCCGCAAAAGTATCGAGAGATGCTTAGTTGGTAGGACAGGTCTAATCGTGAAGGTTAAACCCAAAGCAGCTGATAACGTCAAGTTATCTACGCCCTATAGTGCTAAAGCTCTACAATGATCATGAGTTTTTTACGCATGCTTATTGGGAGCATGCGTTTTTTTGTGTTAATGGTCACTGATGCCTTTATTTTAGCTGATACATACAGACCTTTATGAGGTGCTGCAAGACAATTGCTGACTGCCTTTATTTTTGACCAACACTTCTGCATGATCCAGAGTTTCTTGCTTGATAAACAGAGAGGAAGATGAACATGGAATACCCCAGTCCCCAGATGAACAATAAAAAGAATGCTAGGGGTAGCAAATGCAACTCCTAGTTATAGGAGGAAAAGAAGATGTTAAAAAAATTATCTAAAGATCAAGAATTAAAATTACTTGCACAACTTTCGGAAAGAGAGTTGCTGATGGAAATGCGGACTTCGTTTAATGGACTATCAAAAGAGGATGCAGCAGAACGTCTGGAAGAATATGGACCAAACCAAGTAGATGCACAAAAACCAACACCTGCTTGGCTGATGTTTTTAAGTGCTTTCAAAGATCCTTTTGTATTAGTTTTGGCTTTGCTGATGGTCATTTCTTTTTTCACAGGTGATTATGAAGCAGTGGTCGTGATGGGAATCATGATCTTAGCAAGTGTTACGATCACATTCGTGCAAGAATATCGTTCGCAAAAAGCAAGTTTGGCTTTAAAAGAATTAATTGAAAATACATGTTCTGTCACTCGAGACGGCGAAACGATCGAGATTCCGATGGATGAAGTCGTACCAGGAGACATCGTGACATTGGCAACCGGGGATATGATTCCGGCAGATGCTATTTTGATTTGGACAAAAGATTTATTTATCAATCAATCTTCTCTGACCGGAGAATCTATGCCGGTGGAAAAATTTGTCGATGCTGGGATCAAAGATTCTAAAGAAACGATTTCCGCATTAGATATGCAAGATTTGGTTTTCATGGGAACGGATGTCCTTAGTGGACAAGGTAAAGCAATTATTTTAAAAACCGGTCAAAGTACTTTTTTTGGTGATATTGCCAAAAATGCAACGTCAAAACGAGGAAAGACTACTTTTGAGGATGGTTTGACGAAAGTCAGTAAATTGTTGCTGCGAATGGTAATGGTTTTGTTTCCCATCGTCTTTTTGATCAATGGATTGACAAAAGGAGACTGGGGAGAAGCCCTTTTCTTCGCAATCGCTGTAGCTGTTGGCTTGACTCCGGAAATGTTGCCAATGATCGTCACAAGTAATTTGGCAAAAGGTGCCATGTCGTTAGCTAAAGAAAAAGTGATCGTCAAAGAATTGCCTTCGATTCAAAACTTGGGCAGTATGGACGTTTTATGTACGGATAAAACCGGCACGATCACTGAAGATCGCGTCGTATTAGTGCAGCATCTGAATCCGTTTGGTAAAGAAGACCAACAAGTGTTGGATATGACCTATTTGAATTCCTACTATCAAACAGGTTGGAAAAATTTGATGGATATTGCGGTATTGAACTACTTCGAAGATACAGAGCGCCAAGCACCGTATCAAGAAGTCATCAAAGTGGATGAAATCCCCTTTGACTTTTCCCGCCGGCGTTTAACAGTGGTTGTCAAAGCAGATGGACACCAAATCATGGTCACAAAAGGTGCTGCTGAGGAAATGGAGAAAGTCTGCAAATACGTGGAAGTCAACGGACAAGTTCTGGAATTGACAGATGAATTAAGAGAAAAACTTCGTGAGGTAAATCACCGCTTGAACAAACAGGGCATGCGTGTCCTAACAGTAGCAATCAAGCGAGATGCTCACGCAGAAGCCGTCTACACAGTTGAAGATGAACAAGATATGATCATGATCGGATTCATGGGCTTTTTAGACCCAGCGAAAGAGTCCGCAAAAACAGCTATTGCTTCATTACATGGTCATGGTGTCAACGTGAAAGTTTTGACTGGTGACAATGCGATCGTGGCGCAAAAGGTGTGTAAAGATGTGGGGATCGAAGTGAACGACTATCTTCTAGGGATAGACGTTGATCGTCTCTCTGATGAAGAATTGGCTGAAAAAGCAGAAGCGGTCAATCTATTTGCTAAGTTGAATCCTATGCAAAAGTCACGCATCATTCAGTCGCTGCAAGCCGATGGTCATACTGTCGGATTTATGGGAGATGGAATCAATGATGCGCCTGCACTGCGGGCTGCTGATGTCGGTATTTCTGTAGATACGGCCGCAGACATTACCAAAGACGCAAGTTCGATCATTTTATTAGAAAAAAGCTTGAATGTGTTAGATAAAGGCGTCATTGAAGGCCGTAAAGTTTTCACAAACATGATGAAATACATCAAGATGACATTGAGTTCAAACTTTGGGAATGTTTTTTCGATTCTTGTCGCTAGTGCATTCTTGCCTTTCTTGCCAATGCTTTCTATTCAATTGCTGGTGCAAAATCTAGTCTATGATATGGCACAGTTGACTATTCCTTGGGATAATGTGGATGTGGAAGAACTAGAAAAACCAGTCAAGTGGCAAGTCAGAGGCTTATTGAAATTCACCGTAAGCATTGGACCAGTCAGCAGTATTTTTGATATCTTGACATTCTTCGTGATGTGGCATGTGTTCCAAGCAAATGCCATTCAAGAACAAGCGCTGTTCCAAGCCGGCTGGTTCATGATCGGTCTTGTGACGCAAACATTAGTCGTGCATATGGTCCGGACGCGTAAACTGCCATTTTTCCAAAGTATCGCATCGCCAGCAGTCTTACTGTCAAGCGTTCTTGCGATTTTGGTGGGTTTCGGTATTATCTTGTCGCCGCTGCACACAGTCTTTGATTTTGCAGCGCTACCATCTTCTTACTGGCCATGGTTTGTCGGCATTATTCTTGCCTACCTGGTAAGCGTAGAAGTAGCTAAGAGAATCTATATCCATTATACAAAAGAGTGGATCTGAGAAAAGAAACGGATAGTCATAAAAGATTTTAACTTTTATGCTATCTGTTTCTTTTTTATTCTATTCTGTATTATTTTTTTCTCATTATCAAAAAAAACTAATTTTACTAAGTCGGAACATTCACAAGGGAAAGTCCTCGAGGTGTTACGTTTCTGTTTAGTTAAAAGGCGAAGTCTGTACTATTCTTAAAAGAAAAAAAGAATTTAATAAGGAGCAAAGCAAGAAAGCGATTGCTTAAATGTGATTGTTTTCACTAATCGTTTCTTAAGAGTTGGTCTAATGGGAATCGTTTTATTAAAAAAAAATACCTTTTCACTTGTCTTATTCTCGTTTAAATGATAATTTATAGTAGTAAATGATTTTTCGATGATACAGATTTTATCCCTGTTACATTCGAAAGTGAATTTTTATATCAGAGAGGAAAGTGTGTCAAGATGGCAAAAAAACAAAAAGCACTTGATTTCCAAGCAATTTTGGAGCAAGTCAATGCAGATTTTCCAACTTATCAAGCATTAGATAAAGACGGAAAAATCGTAAATCCAGATTTAGTACCTGATCTAAGTGACGACGAATTAGTCGAGTTGATGACTCGCATGGTATGGTCCCGTGTATTAGACCAACGCTCTACTGCGTTAAACCGTCAAGGTCGTCTAGGTTTCTTCGCGCCAACAGCTGGTCAAGAAGCAAGTCAATTAGCAAGTCATTTTGCATTTGAAAAAGAAGATGTGCTTTTACCGGGTTACCGTGATGTCCCTCAATTGATCCAACACGGCCTTCCATTGAAAGAAGCGTTCTTATGGTCTCGCGGACACGTAGCTGGAAACCTTTATCCAGAAGACTTGCAAGCTTTACCACCACAAATCATTATCGGTGCGCAATACGTGCAAGCTGCTGGTGTAGCTCTTGGTCTGAAAAAGCGCAACAAGAAAAATGTTGTCTTCACTTATACAGGTGATGGCGGTTCTTCACAAGGGGACTTCTATGAAGCAATCAACTTTGCTGGTGCTTACCATGCAAACGCTGTATTCTACATCCAAAACAACGGTTTTGCGATTTCAACACCTCGTGAAGTTCAAAGTGCTGCGCCAACATTAGCTCAAAAAGCAGCTGCAGCTGGTATCCCAGGAATCCAAGTGGATGGTATGGATCCATTAGCAGTTTACACTGTCTCAAAAGCAGCTCGTGAATGGGCAGCAAATGGCAATGGACCAGTTTTGATTGAAACATTGACTTACCGTTATGGTCCACACACATTATCAGGGGATGACCCAACGCGTTACCGTTCAAAAGATATGGACAGCGAATGGCAACAAAAAGACCCATTGGTTCGCTTCCGTACGTACTTGACTGAAAAAGGACTATGGTCTGAAGAAAAAGAAGAACAAATCATTGAACAAACTAAAGAAGAAATCAAAGCTGCAATCGCTGAAGCTGACCGTGTACCTAAACAAAAAGTTTCAGATTTCTTGAAAAATATGTTTGAAGTACAACCTCAAAACATTAAAGAACAAATTGCAACTTACGAAGCGAAGGAGTCGAAATAGTCATGGCACAAAAAACAATGATTCAAGCAATTACAGATGCCTTAGCTGTTGAAATGGAAAACGACAAAGAAATTTTAGTCTTTGGTGAAGACGTCGGTAAAAACGGCGGGGTTTTCCGGGCAACAGAAGGTTTACAAGAAAAATTCGGTGAAGATCGTGTTTTCGATACCCCTCTTGCTGAATCTGGTATCGGCGGTTTAGCTTTTGGTTTAGCACTAGAAGGTTTCCGTCCAGTTCCAGAAATTCAATTCTTCGGATTCGTTTTTGAAACATTTGATGAAATCGTTGGACAAATGGCACGTACTCGCTACCGTATGGGCGGCACACGCAACTTGCCAATTACGATTCGTTCACCATTTGGTGGTGGTGTGCATACACCAGAATTGCACTCAGATAACTTGGAAGGATTGATTGCTCAATCACCAGGTATCCGTGTCGTGATTCCATCAAACCCATACGATGCAAAAGGATTGTTAATTGCTTCTATTCGCAGCAATGATCCTGTTGTTTTCTTAGAACATATGAAACTTTACCGTTCATTCCGTGAAGAAGTGCCAGAAGAAGAGTATGAAGTTCCATTGGATAAAGCAGCGGTGACTCGTGAAGGAACAGACGTATCGATCATCACTTATGGTGCAATGGTTCGTGAAGCAATCAAAGCAGCGGATAACTTAGCAAAAGAAAACATCAATGCTGAAATTATCGATTTGCGTACAGTTGCTCCTCTTGATGTGGAAACAATCATTAAATCTGTTGAAAAAACAGGTCGTGTGGTTGTTGTTCAAGAAGCTCAAAAACAAGCAGGCGTAGGCGCTCAAGTCGTTTCTGAAATTTCTGAACGTGCGGTTCTTTCATTAGAAGCACCAATTGGACGTGTATCTGCTCCAGATACAATCTTCCCATTCGGTCAAGCAGAAAATATCTGGTTGCCAAATGCTAAAGATATCGAAGACAAAGTGAAAGAAATCGTGAACTTTTAATAGTTGAAGAAGGGAAGAATAGAAAATGGCATTTCAATTTAAATTACCGGATATCGGTGAAGGGATCGCAGAAGGCGAAATCGTAAAATGGTTCGTTAAACCCGGCGATACCATCAATGAAGATGACACTTTATTGGAAGTTCAAAATGACAAATCAGTTGAAGAAATCCCATCTCCAGTCACAGGTACTGTAAAAAATATCCTTGTATCAGAAGGAACAGTTGC